>DATGCC010000485.1:0-3384 GCA_035312345.1 Rhodothermales bacterium | reverse complement strand
CGCGCAGCATCGGAGCGCACCGCCCGTACCGGATGGCATTATCTCGCCTGCTGAAACACAGGCTTTCTTGCTGGAGCAGTGGCAACAGGCCGAGCCAGGGTCGGCAGAGGCGCGGCGGCTGGCGCAGTTGATCCGTAAGGTGCGGGACAAAGTGGCCCAGCGAGAAGCCCAGGCGGAAAATCCAGGCGCGTTCATTGAGGCGCTGGCGCTACTTAAGACGACGCGGGACGGGCGGACGTATGCACCCAACTACAAAATACAGGCGCTGCAACAGGCAGAGGCCCGGTCGTTGGGCAAGGTGCAGGAAGAGCTACCGTGGGTGCGGCGCGGCCCCGGCAACATCAGCGGGCGGGCGCGGGCCGTCATCGTGGATGTAGCCGATCCGAGTGGGAATACATGGTTCGCTGCGACCATCGGCGGCGGCGTGTGGAAAACGACAGACGCGGGCATGACCTGGGAAAACAAAACCCCCGACCTGACGACGCTGACCACAACGACCATCGTGCAGGCAGCGTCCAACCCGAATGTATTTTATGTAGGCACGGGCATGGGCTACGGGCGCGTCGTCGATCTTGAAGGCAGCGGCATCTGGAAATCGATGGATCACGGCGAGACGTGGATGCAACTGGCAAGCACGGCGAAAGGCGAACTGCTCGAAGCTATCAACCGCATCGTCGTCGATCCGACCAACGAGAACATCGTGCTGGCGTGCAGCAACGACAGCTTTAGCCACCTCGGTGTGGAGGAAGGCCCGCGCCGGTCTGGCATTTTCCGATCCACCGATGGCGGTGCCTCGTGGACGCAGGTGTTCGATGCTGATGCGTTCTTTGGTTCAGATACCGACAACCGCGTGCAGCAGATCGTTCCAGATCCGACCAACTTTAACAACCTCTACGCCACCGTCAACGAAGTCGGCGTCATCAAATCTACGGATGGTGGCGTAACGTGGAGCGTTTCGGCGGACAATTTTGCGTTGCCATCTGATGTGGGCAATCCGACGGGCGGTGGGTTTGATCTCGCCGGGATCAGCGTCCGCACTGAACTGGCGATTGCGCCGACCAACCCGAACCGCATCTACGCCGCTGTCGAGCGTCCGCGGGGCGTGGGCGATCTGTACATGTCGCAGGATGCCGGGGCCACCTGGACGCTCGTGAACGACACCGGTAACGATCCGAACTGGTTCAACTCCTTTGGGGCTTCCGGCGCGACGGGGGCGTACACGGCAGGCTGGTTCGACAACACCATTGCCGTCCACCCCTACAACGAGAATATCGTCTTTGTGGGCGGTGTCAACGTGTACCGCTTCAATATCAATCCTGCCAACAGAACGCGCAGTTCGACACCCATTGGCTGGTGGACCCAGAACACCTTCAATATTCCCACGCTGCATGCCGATCATCATTTCATCACCATCATCCCGGATAATCCAGCGACAGGTCAGTTTCGGCTGCTGGATGCCAACGACGGCGGCGTGGCGGTTCTGACCAACGGCACCGGCGTGTGGCGCACGACGACCGGCATGGTGACGACGCAGTTCTACAGCGTGGACAAACGACCCGGCACGAGTGCCTACATCGGCGGGATGCAGGATAACGGGACGTGGTTTTCTGGCACCGATCCGACGGCGACTTCGACCTGGAATTTTGCGCTTGGCGGCGATGGCTTCGAGGCGGTGTGGAACTACCGTGATCCAAACCTGCTGCTGGGCGGCTCGCAGGGCAACGGGTTTTCGCGCTCTACCGATGGTGGGCAGACGTGGCAGCCCGTGTCCGTCGCGTTCGGTGGTTTTGCGCCATTCATTACCAAGATCGCCAACAGCAAGGCCGATCCTGACCTCGTCTTCGGGGTTGCCTCCAACGGCGTGCTGCGCTCCGATGATTTCGGAGCCACCTGGACGCTGACGCCCATCGCCACCAATTGGCTCGGCTATCGTCCCTTCGACAACGTGGAGGTGTCCAACGCCAACCCGCAGGTTGTCTGGGCCTCCTCGCGGCTGGACATCGATCCGCCTCTTGGTGCTCGCGGCGGTATCCACGTCTCGATGGATGGCGGGCTGAGTTTCGCGGAGATCTCCAACAACTTCCCGCCCGTGTTGCGCGAATCCTCAGGCATTGGCACCGACCCGGTCGATCCGAATACGGCCTATATGCTGTTTGCCGGGCCGGGCGAGCCGAAGGTGATGCGCACGACCGATCTGGGGCAGACGTGGGAAGACATCTCTGGCTTCGACGGCACAGCAAAAACCAGCATCGGTATCAGCAGCAACGGTTTCCCGGATGTGGCTGCGTTCACTTTGCTCGTCATGCCGTTTGACACCGACATCCTCTGGGCGGGTACCGAGATTGGGTTGTTCATCTCCGAGAACGGCGGCCAGACGTGGGAATATGCCGACAATGGACTCCCGCAGGTCGCCATCTTTGAGATGAGCATCGTGGACGACGAGGTGATTGTGGCGACTCAGGGGCTGGGCATCTGGTCGGTGCCGTTGCCAGAGTTGGCTGGCTACACCCCGCCGGTTGTGACGCTCGCACCGCGTATGTCTCGCCTCGCCATGGAGCCGAGCGGTGCGCTCGCCATCGATGTGGATCTGCGCTCGGCCTACGACTCCGCGCTCGTCGTGCAGGACGGCACCGTCATCGCCCGCCTCAATGCCAACGCCGCCGCCACCGATACGACGTTGCGCCTACCCGTTATGCAAGCGACCACGGTCAGCGTGGCAGTGACAGCCTACCGCGATGGACAGGCCTTCAAGGCTCCAGCCCGAAGCGTGATGACCTTCATCGCCGACGCGCAACTCAGCTATGCCAACACCTTCGACGCATCGGGCGCGAGCGATGATTTCATCGGCAACGGTTTCTCGGTAACGACGGCCAATGGCTTCAACAGTCCGGCGATCCATTCGCAGCACCCCTACGGGCAGGCGAGTACGTTCACGTACATGCTGAAAACGCCCATCGAAATCGGCTCAAGGAACGCCACACTCACCTACGATGATGTGGTGCTGGTGGAAGAAGGGGCTGTGACGGATTACACTGATTCCAACTTCTTCGACTACGTGATCGTGGAAGGTAGCGAAGATGGTACGACCTGGCTCCCGCTGATCCCCGGCTATGACTCGCGGGCCGATGCGGATTGGCTGACGGCCTACCGCTCTGGGATCTCGGGGATCGATTCCAACACCCCTGGCGATGCGTCGTTGTTTGTCTCGCACAGCATCAACCTGCTCGACACCTTCGAGCGCGGCGACCTCATTTTCATTCGGTTCAGGCTTTTCTCCGATCCTCTCGCTGTAGCCTGGGGCTGGGCCATTGACAACCTGGATATCCAGCCGAATGCTGTATCAACAGATCCAGGGACCGAGGTGCCGGAGACGTTCACCTTGGC
>DATGCC010000484.1:0-6376 GCA_035312345.1 Rhodothermales bacterium | reverse complement strand
AGCGGTAATGTCGTCGCCTACTCGTGCGACACTGAGCCTGCCGATGCCATCCGCGCCCTTGCCCTGGAAGCGGACATTCTGGTACATGAAGCGACGGGAAAAGGCCCTGGCCACTCCTCCGCCGAGCAAGCCGCCACCATCGCCACAGATGCCAACGCGGAGCGACTCCTGCTCGTCCACCTCCCTCCCGGCATCACCGATGATGATCTGCACGATGCCCGCTCGGCATTTGCGGAAACGGCATTGGGCGAAGAACTAGGGAAGTATACGTTCTAGGACGTTTTGAGCATGAATGGACTAGAGGATAGCCTAAACCGATCTTCAATCCTCAACCTTCATCGCCGCTCCACAGCTTGATCTCATTCTCCCGCCGCACTTCCAGCCCGCGTACCCGCTGGCCGCCTGCAAACACCCACCGCCTTAGCTGATTCGGCACTTCGTCGTACATGCCAAGGTTGAGCTTCTTCAGCAGTGTGCTGTGCTGAAAAGCTCCACTGCCTACGTTGAAGGTGAAGGAGACCAGGGTATCAAACTGGTTTTGCGAGAGCGGCACCTTGATGGCATCATTGACTGTTTTTTCCGTACCTACGAGATCCTGCCCGAGCAGATCGAGCGCCTGCTCCTTGGTGATGCCGTCGGCATAATCAACAACCTTGCCTTTGATGGTGATGGTGCCGGAGGCCCGCTCGCTCTGTGTCAGCAGATGACCTACGCCGATGGTCGGCAACCCGGCTACATCTTTGTAGACGACGAGACTCAAGCCTTCCCAGGTAGCAAGCAGTTCGCGCCCTTTCTCGCTCATCGTGCGGCCCGTGCTTTCGGCGTCGGCACTCGTAGCTTCGGTACTCGTGGTAGCCGTACCGTTCCACAAATCGATCTCCCTATTGCGCCGGTTGACCAGCCCCTGCACCACGCGCCCGCCGGATTTCACCCAGCGCTTGAGTTGTGTTGGCACCTCGTCATACTTTCCTTTGTTCAACTCTTTCAGCAACGTACTGCTCTTGAACGCCCCCACACCCACGTTGAAACTGAACGAGACGAGGGTATCGAACTGGTTTTGCGAAAGCGTCACCGTCACGCTTTCATTGACAGCATCCTCGAACCGCTGGAGATCCTGCCCGAGCAGATCGAGCGCCTGCTCCTTGGTGATCCCGTTAGCATACCGGACGGCCTCGCCATTGATCATAATTTTGCCCGATGTCAGTTCGCTTCGGGTCAGCAGGTGGCCTACGCCGATGGTCGGCAGGCCCGCCACATCTTTGTACATCTTGAGTTCTAGCCCCTCCCAGTCAGCCAGCAGTTGCCTGCCCTTGTCGCTCATCTTCATCATCTCCGCACCTCTCTTCGATTGACGTGAACGCATGTATTTTCCTTCCGCAACACTGCCTCAAATAAGCAACCGTGCTACGCTCCATGCATTGTGTACAGGTTGCTCCTCTGGAGCTTGCAGGAAAAGCCAGCCCTAGACTACAAACAGACCGTGCTTATGATGCTAAATACACCTTACAGAGACTTCAACAAAGACATTAGGTCCCGAGGGCTAGTACGTGCTTAGGGAATCTCTTCTTCTCCCTCACTGACTACCGGATTGATAGCCGTAATTTTCAGCACATACTCCTGCTCTTCGACATCATCCTCTTCGTAGACGCCGCTGAACCAGACCTCGCCCTGCCCGATCCGAACGCCCTGCCAGTTGGCAAATAAAGTAGCAACCTCAGCGTCCGCTACGACCTGCTTCACCGCGTCTGTCACAATGGCCTCGTACGCCCGGACAAAATCACCCTCGTCGCGTAGCGTCAGTGGCTCTTCTGCTAGATCCACCGTGAGCGGATAGGCGATGAGCGAGGCGACTTTTCGGCGATTGTCTGAGGCGATGGCCTGCTCCAGGCTTGCGAAAAACGTTTCCACCTCACCCGTCTCCAACCCTGCCGCCGTGAAATCGCCATGTGAAACCTGCGGTACGGTTTCCTCTACGGTAGCGTCCGACCTGGTGCCTTCCGGCTCGGCTTGCTCCTGCGACTGGCACCCCCACAGGCACAGCGCGACTATCAAACAAACGAGTTGCTTTTTCATGAACGTGAAGGGTACCCAGCTCGTGGCAAAGGAGGCTTAGCGTTGCCTGGCAAAAAGATAACATTGGATAGCCGGAATAACCACTACCAGGGGCACAAACGCAAGCCCAATCGCCAGCGCCGAGCGGTCGTTGAGCGGAATAAAAAATGTCGCCAGGCCCACCACCAGAATCACGATGCTCCACCAAATCATCAGCCGGGCACCGTAGCGGTTGATGGCATACCAGTTCTCCTCGGACGTAAACGACTGCTTGAACCGCATACCATAGAGCGGATTCATCTTCACCTTGCCTCGCAACAGCGGAACATGCAAGCCGATCATCAGGGCCGCTACAAAAAGCAAGCTGCAGCCTATGATCATGCTGACGGTATCCATGCTAACTTGTTTTAGGTCTGAATAACACCTGGGTTGAAAGGCGGGATGTCTGGGTTGTGATCGGCCATCTCGATGCCCCGGCTGATCCAGCGGCGTGTGTTCACCGGGTCTATGATTTCGTCTACCCAGAGGCGTGCTGCCGCGTAGTACGGCGTCGTCTGCGATTTGTAGCGCTCAGTAATGGTTTCGAGCAGGTGTTCGCGGTCTTCTTCGGAGAGGGTTTCCCCTTTCTTCTCCAGCGTGCGGGCCTGGATCTGGAGGAGCGTCTTGGCCGCCTGTGCTCCTCCCATCACCGCGATGCGGGCTGTGGGCCATGCCAGCATCAGCCGCGGATCGTACGCCCGGCCGCACATGGCGTAGTTGCCTGCACCGTACGAGTTGCCCACGACCACGGTAAACTTCGGCACGACTGAGTTGGACACGGCGTTGACCATCTTGGCCCCATCCTTGATGATACCGCCCTGCTCGGCGCGCTTGCCGACCATGAAACCCGTCACGTCTTGCAAAAAGACGAGTGGAATGCGCTTCTGGTTACCGTTCATGATGAACCGGGCGGCCTTGTCGGCAGAGTCCGAATAAATGACGCCGCCCACCTGCATCTCGCCGCTTTTGGTCCGCACCACCTGCCGCTGGTTGGCGATGATACCCACACTCCACCCGTCAATGCGCGCATAGCCGGTGAGGATCGTCTGCCCGTAGCCCGCCTTGTACTCCGTCCATGAATCCGCATCAATGAGGCGGGCCAGCACCTCGTGCATGTCGTAGGGCTGGTTGCTGCCATCCGGGATGATGCCGTAGATCTCTTTCGGATCAAACGCCGGATCCGTCGGCACATCGCGGCTGAATCCAGCCCGCGACCGCTCGCCGAGGTGCGAAATCAAATCACGGATGGTTTGCAGGCACGTCTCATCGTCAGGCATCTTGTAATCGGTGACGCCAGAGATTTCGGAGTGCGTCGCTGCACCGCCGAGTGTTTCGCTATCTACGTCTTCACCGATAGCAGCTTTGACAAGGAACGGCCCCGCGAGAAAGACCGAGCCGGTGCCATCCACAATCAGCGCCTCGTCGCTCATGATGGGCAGATAGGCCCCGCCTGCCACGCAGCTTCCCATGATGGCGGCAATCTGCGGAATGCCTTTGCTCGACAGCACGGCGTTGTTGCGAAAGATCCGCCCGAAGTGATCCTTGTCCGGGAAGATCTCGTCCTGCATCGGCAGAAACACACCCGCTGAATCGACAAGGTAGATGATAGGTACATGGTTTTCGAGCGCGATTTCCTGCGCACGGAGGTTTTTCTTGGCTGTAATCGGAAACCATGCACCTGCCTTCACCGTGGCGTCGTTGGCAACGATCAGGCAGAGCCGCCCGCTGACGCGCCCTAGCCCCATCACCGTACCGCCAGACGGGCAGCCGCCTTCTTCCTCGTACATCCCATAGCCCGTAAACAACCCGATTTCAGTGAAGTCGTTGGGGTCATCCAGGAGCCGGGTAATGCGCTCGCGGGCCGTCAGCTTGCCGCGTTTGTGCTCACGCTCGATGCGCCGGGCACCGCCCCCCTGCTTCATTCGTTCGGCCCGCTCTGCCATCTCACCGAGCAGCTTTCGATATGTCTCCATCCGCCGCTGATAGCTACTCGATTCCGGCTGTACGGGTGTGCCGAGGGTTGTCTTGGCTACCTCTGTCATATTGAAATGCTACTGTATGCTGGAAAAAGTTATCAGTCGTCCGTTCACAGAGTTCAGTTTCTACTAACAACTGATCGACTGAAAACTGACAACTACGCTCATACGCCTGCGCCACCCTTTTGACTCCATTGCAAACAAAAAGGCCCGACCGTGTGGCCGGGCCTTCGAGGCGACACCGGAGTGCCGATTATGGAAACAGCGCCTTATCCGTTAGATAATGGCACTAATCTTTTGGAAGATCTGGGGGCGCGGTTCACCCGTTTTTTCATGGATCAAATTGACCATCTTGCGCATGTCTCCGCGCGCTTTTTTCATCTCCTTGTCGCCGAAGTCCGCTTCGCTCCAGATAGATTCGATTTGCGATTTCACCTGTCGCCAGCTTTCATTCATGCGCTTTGTTGCCATAACGTCGTTCCTCCGTTGCAATGGATCTGAGGGTAGGTCTTAGATATTAACAATATAGTGATTTTTCAGTTTCTGTTTCATAATAACTTCTGATATTCTGGAAGTTAGCAGGATGAATCAGAAAAGGGCTTTTTACAGCTACCGATCGGGTGGAACTCCTTCCAAAACAACCATTTTCCCCTGTATTTCTGTCTGACTGTTATCCTATCTCCTTGTCTACATCGCCGCACGCAGCTTGTCCCAGAACATCAGCACGAGCAACACGAACCACGTCAGGTGACCGATGCCCATGCTCATCGCAATGCGCCTGCGTTGGGCTGCGCCATCACCCCCGCCAGTCACCGCGTCGCGCAGCTTAGCCCAAGCCGGCCGGATCATGGCAAACTGCACCACCACGAGGATGACAATGAGTCCTGATGCAATGTGATACTGCATCCCGTAGGTCCGCGTAGAAATACCGACGCCCAGCGTAATAAACGCAAAGACCAGCGTGAGCACGATGAAAATGTTCATGAAACGCACGGTCCGCTGGGTATCATTGATCAGGCCCACTGCGGCGGACGCCTCCAGTTTTAACGCGGTACGGGCCTGAGCCGCCAGCCGCAAGCCCATTCCAAACCAGGCCGCAGCAGTGAGGATGTGCAAGATGGTAAAAATGTGTTTGAGCAGCAGCATACAGGTATATGTTGAAGTTCAAAGGGTTAGAGGGATCAAATCAAGCGGGCGCTCATCCCATGCCTTCTAATATAGGATTAATGAGGAAAGGGAGAGAGGGAGAATGGGTGAAAGGGAGCATCTGGATGGATAGTGGATGGCAGATAGTGGATAGAAAAGCAAAGGGCCAAGAACCAGCAACCATAAACCAGCAACCAAGAACCTTGAACGTTCAACCTGAAACCATGTACCTATGCCTTCGGTAGCGATTCTCGGCGGCGGCATCGCGGGGCTCACGGCAGCATTTCTGCTTGAGCAGGCTGGTTTCGAGGCGACCGTCTTTGAAAAGAAAGACCAACCTGGCGGTGTCATCCAAACCGAGCAAGCCGAGGGATTTCTCGTCGAATACGGTCCTAACTCGCTACGGGCACCGACGGCGCTCCTGCAATCCCTCATTGCAGATCTCGGATTGGCGGATGACATCGTCGAGGCGAGTGCAGCAGTACGGCGGCGCTATGTGGTGCGCAATGGCAAGCTGGTAGCCCTGCCCTCCTCTCCTCCCGGATTGCTCCGCTCCAAACTCCTTTCCCTGAAGGGGACAATTCGGTTGTTGGGTGAGCCGTTCATCGCGCCTGCGGATCCAGCCATAGAGGAAAGTGTAGCGACTTTTGTGAGGCGGCGGCTCGGGCAGGAAGCACTCGTTTATGGGGCGAATCCTTTTGTGGCAGGCATTTTTGCAGGTGATCCAGAGCAGCTGTCGTTGCAGCATGCGTTTCCCCGGCTGTGGGAGTGGGAGCAGCAATATGGCTCGCTCCTGAAAGGCCAGTTCAAAACTGCCAGGCAACATAGATCAGACAGCAACAACCCGCCGGGCATCTTCTCCTTTCGTGGAGGACTCCAGCGTCTGCCCGATGCGTTGGCGGCCCAGCTGTCCGACCTCTGCCTCGGCACCACCGTCGTTGGACTGGAACGCACCTCGGTGGGCTGGACCGTCACCACCCGACAGGACGACGCAATAACATCTGCTACCTACGATGCTGTCCTCTCCACCTTCCCCCTGCACCGGCTGGCGAATGTGCACTTTGATGCCGGGCTCGACGCCTCTCCGTTGTTTGACGTACCCTACCCTCCCGTCGCTGTCGTCGCGATGGGATTTCAACGGGAGGCGGTGACACACCCGCTGG
>DATGCC010000483.1:0-5416 GCA_035312345.1 Rhodothermales bacterium | reverse complement strand
CCATCGCGCAGTTCTACGGCTTCGTGTACCCCGGTGGATGCGCCGCTCGGCACGGCCGCCCGGCCTACGATGCCAGCGGTGGTGATGACATCGACTTCGACGGTCGGGTTGCCGCGACTGTCCAGAATCTGACGGGCGATAATATCTTCTATATACGACATGCAGGGTGATCTCGGTCAAAAGGTGATAGAAAATAGGCGTGCACAAATTCGCTAACTCAAGGCGGAATAACAAGGCGCGGGGGTAAGGAGAATATGACGTTTCCGTAGATATGGTGGCAGGTTGGCTCTGTTCGCCCGGTTGTGATCAATAAGAAAGCCAGCGACCCCACAGGATCACTGGCTTTCAGGTGTTTGGCGGTTGATGCCCCTAGTTGCTCGTGCGAATGGTAGTAGAACCGCTGATCGTCAGGCCACGGCAGGTGTAGGTTACGGTAGTTGTAGCGCCTGCGGTCCATTCTGGCACGAAATGCACGTCTTCCTTTGAGGGAAAATATCTGCGGTAGCTGGCGGCTGTCTCTGCCTCGCCAATACGCTGGAAGGTGTCAGAAAGCAGCCAGAAAACGGCTTTATCCTTACGGTCCGTGACAGTGCATTTGGACACGGCCGTCGCATACAAATTAGCAACCGCCAGACGGG
This sequence comes from Rhodothermales bacterium, assembly GCA_035312345.1. Lineage (GTDB taxonomy): Bacteria > Bacteroidota > Rhodothermia > Rhodothermales > DATGCC01 > DATGCC01. Next base: position 4,778 of record DATGCC010000483.1, on the reverse strand, counting down.
CCTGATCATACTCAGCGTCAAGTGCGAGGGCCCGGTCGTAGTAGCGCTTGGCTGTGCTGAAGGTGCTGGCGCTCTGGTAGGCAATGCCGAGGTTGTAATAATCGTCCGTGCTAACGGCACTGCTGTCCATTTCCTGTAACTGGTCGAGGTAGGCCGCAGCCCCTGCAAGATCCTCGTCCAGGATCGCCTGGTTCATGAGCACACGGAGGATGCCGGGCGTCGGCTCCATTTCCCGCAGCTTGTCATGCAGGCCCAGCTTGGTGTAAATGGTAGCGAGTTGGTTGGTAACGTCAGGGTCGGTTGGATCCGCGGCGTATTTGGCTTCCAGGAAACTGAGCTTTTCTTCATCGGGGATGCGGTCCAGGTACTTTTTCTCAAGCTCCTGAATATCTGGCTCCTCTCCGCGCTTGTCCATGAGATCCTCCAGCAAATCCAGCATTTCATCGAACCGGCTGTCGGAGGCCCAGTCGTTCAGGATGTACTCTATATAGTACGGTTGAATCCGGTGCGGGTCGAGGTCATAGGTTTTCTTGTAGGACTTGACGATTTCGTCCTCCAGGTCGCTCAGGTCGTCAAGGTGGTTCTGGATGAAACGGCCTTTGTCACGCGTCCACTGAAATTCATCTACTTCGGCCCCGACGCGCTGAAGCGTGGGAATGGCAAAGTCGAACATAACGAGCGCCGAATCCAGGTAGGCACGCTTTACGTCTGCTTCATCGGCCTGTTCGGCGAGGGCTTCATAAGACTCCACAGCGCGCTCGAAATTTCGGTCGTCATTCACCGGGAAGCCGGGACAGTTCTGCAACATCCAGTGCAGTTCCGGAAGAGCGTCCTCGTAGTTCTGGCTTTTGAATGGCTCAAAATAGAGGGTGTAGTGCAGCTTCAACTCATCCTCTGGGGGGCAACCGTCGTCCTGCGCCAGGGCGGGCCGAACCATGGTTGCGACGATCAGCGGCATAAAAGCAAAGAGAACCGTCGAGCGTAGCAGGCTGGCGTGCGTCATCGTTCCGCGTAGTTTTGATGAGTGGGGCGGTCAGCAGCTTCTCGGGGGACACGTTAAGGTGATCAATGTTTCTCAGGCAAGATAACAAGGCTTCCGCAATAAAAAAGCCGGTGACCCCGAAGGACCACCGGCTTTCTCCTGTTAAAGTAGAGGGTGCTTAGTTGCTCGTGCGGACCGTTGTGGAGCCGCTAATGGTAAGGCCGCGGCAGCCATAGCTGACGGAGACCGTCGCGCCTTTCTCCCACTTTTGCACGTAGAAGACATCTTCGGCAGAGGGGAAGGCCGAGCGGTAGCGAGCGGCCCCGGCACTGTCGCCAGCACGGGAGTAGGCGTCGGCTACGAGCCAGAAGACATCTTTGCCTTCACGGTCGCTGACGCCGCACTTGGAGACAGCCGTCGCGTACAGGTTAGCAATCGCAACGCGGGCCTGGTTGTACTCGGGATTCACTTCGAGCGCCTTGCGGTAGTAGCTGTTTGCACCCCCAAAGTCGCCCTGCTCCTGGGTGGCAATGCCCATGTTCATGTAATCCTCAGCCAGCACTTCGGCTCCTTCCATTGTCTCCAACTGCTTGAAGAGTTCGACGGCGCGGTCCATGTCGCCCTGTTCCATAGCGAGCTTTTGGAGGAGACGCACGATGGCCGGGTTCGGCTCCATTTCAAGTAGCTTCGGAGCCATCTCGTTCATTTTGTCCGTCATGTCGTTCCGGCGATACAGCGCAAAGAGTTGCTTGGCTGTTTCGAGGTCAGTTGCGTCTTCCGCAAATTTAGCTTCCAGGAATGTGATTCGTTTGTCATCCGGGATCAGCGGCAGGTATTTCTCGACCAGCTTCTTGATGTCGGGTTCTTCGCCACGGGTGTCGTTGACTTCATTGAGCAACGTGATGGTCTCGGCGATCTTATCGTTGGAGTAGTAATCCGACAGCACAAAGTCGATGTAGTACGCGTCCGTGCGCTTGGGGTCGAGTTCGTAGATTTTACGATACGCTTTGATGACTTCGCCTTTCATGTCATCCAGGTCATCGAGGTGGTTCTGGATGAAACGGCCTTTGTCACGCGTCCACTGGAACTCATCCACTTCGGCACCGACGCCCTGGAGGGTGGGGACGGCACGGTCGAACATGACGAGCGCAGAGTCGAGATAAGCGCGCTTTTGCTCAGGCGAATCGGCGCTTTCGGCGAGACCTTCGTAGGCCTCAACGGCGCGCTCAAAGTTGGTGTCTTTGTCGCGGGGAAAGCCCGGGCAATTTTCCAGGACCCAGTGCAGGTCGGGCAGGGCGTCCGAGAAATTGTCATTTTTGAAGTTTTCGTAATACAGGCTATAATGCAGGGCCACTTCCTGCTGGTCGGGGCAGCCATTGTCCTGAGCGGCGGCGGGTGCGGCTGTCACAGCAAGCGCCAGCAGGAAAAAGGCAAAGAAGCCAGTCCAGTATGTTAAGCCTAAGCGTTTCATAGTCTTGGGTGGGGTTAGCTGTGTGTGGGCTTAGAGGCAGCGTTTTTTTAGACACACCTTGTTTAGCGGAGTTTCCGCCGGACGAACCACCGCTCGCCGATGCTGAGGGTGGCTGACACCCCGTAGAACAAGTCACGCACCAGGTCTTGGTCGGTGGTCCCTCGCGTGCCTACTTCTACGTTTAGATCAAGATGCGTGCCAGGAAAAAGCGAGGGCAGACTCAGCCCCCCGGTCACGGCCATCGTAGTGATATCGATGCCTTCGACGGGGCTAATATACGCCTGATCATAATAGAAGCCCAAACGATACGCTACCCTTTTAAAATAAGTATCTAGCTGGTCATTTCCGGCAGGCAAAAACTCGACCCCTCCCGAAAACCGCATCCGGTCCTGAAAACGACTGGTACCACCTGGCGTGAAGCCTGGCCATGACAAATCGCTTTGAAAATCGTTCCAGGGCGCATAGAGGGCGTCAGCGACCAAAATCCAGCGATTGTCTGACTGATAGGCAATACCGAGTTGTGCTGACAGCGGTAACTCCAGATCTCCCTGTATTTGTGCCCCTAGCGTGTCTCTATCCAGGCTTTCACCCAACGTCAGCGCCCGGTTACCATCGAGCACGGTGGGAAGCGTGAGGCTGGCGGCGAGGGACAGATCGTCATTCGAGCCAAGGAGGTTGGAGGTCGTCAGCAGGGCTCCTACGGTCCCTGTAAAGCCCACCAGCCGCGTCGAGGTGGTGAGGTTGGTTTCGGCGAAACCCGGCGTATCCGTGAAGGTGGTGCGCTGGCCTTCCTCAATGATGCCAAAAATGACATCGGCACTGGCTCCTACGCGAAAACCGTTGGTAATCTTCACACCAGCACCACCGCGAATTTGCTGTAAACCTCCTGTTCCTTCATAGTTTATTAAAAAAGATGACGTGTCTTGGGAGATGGGGTCGGAGATGAGCTGTCCTGTAGTCTGGACGCGGTAGTTTACGCGGGAATACGGTTCAAAGGAGAAGGCCAGGCCAAGCTGGTCGCGCATCAGCGGGAAGCTGAACTGCGCTGCATTGAACGATCCGGCGGTCAACTGTTTGGAGTTGTCGGCGGCATCCGTTGTTTCCAGGCCATCGATACGGACACCCAGCGAAGCGCGGGTGACCACCTGGCGGCTCCAGGAGGCCGGGTTGCTGTAGTTGACATAGTTATACGACCAGAGGGCCGTGCCGCCACCTCCCAACGCCTGGATCTGTGAGGAGGGAAATTGTTGTAACTGTCCCAGCCCGAAGCGAGAATAGAGCGACCCATCATCGCGGGACTGCGCCGAAGCAGAGACGGAGATGCCGAGCAACAGGAGCAGCATCAGCATACTGCGGCGGGGAAAGAATAGCGGGAAAAAGGTCATTATACCAATGGGGAAGTCCAAGGAAAAAGGCTGAGCAATACGCATGCTAGCGTCCCGGCGAGGAAACCGTCAGCAGGGCCACCGGGGCACGCTCGTCGGCAGTCGCGTTGTAGAGCACAACGGGGTTGATGGTGTTGAGCGACGTTGTAAACCGTAGCTCCAGCCGTTCGATGATTGCGTTTCCAAAGAATTGCTGCTGTAGCACGTCCCGGAATGACAATGTGGAAGTGGCTTCCCGAAAGCGGTAAGAGCCGTCATCCGTCAGCGTAGCCGTGCCGAGGGTCAGGAACAGCCCATCTTCATCAACGCCGACAAGCTGTATGTCGCGCAGCAAGGGGCGTACGAAATTGGGCGGCGTATCGGTGACCAGCGTTGTGTCTGCAAAGAGGCGGACAATGGCTCCGTTGATGGGGGCTTCCTCCAGCCCGGCGTCATCGAAATCGAAGTTGAACGTGACTGATTGGCCGAGGCCGTCTTGCACGAGCACCTGATTCGGAGGGAGTGCAACTGGTTCGCCGGTGCGCTCCAGCCCCGTAATCGTACGTGTCAGGTTATAGTTGAGGGTGTCGGCACTGGTGAAGACACGGAGGGAACTGGCAGATTCGTTAATGCCCACAATGGCGTTGCCACCTGCGGCCTCCAGCGCAAACCCGTTGAAATTGCTCTCGAAGTTCTCGCTTCGCAGCGTGGTGTCGTTGGTAGCGATCCACGATTCGGGAAGGGGAATGGTGATCAGCGTATCCGACGGTAGAAAATCGGCGGAGGTGACGAGCAGGCCTTTTGGCAAAGACGTATCGGCTTCCGCGGAGGTCTCGGCCCAATCTTCGACTAGATCAAACACGTTGATGCTGGCCGTGGTGGCGGTATCGCCGTAGACGTAGTTGCGGGCAAGCACAAGCGAGACGCCCGTGATCGTCGGGTTGTCGTCATTATCGAAGCC
>DATGCC010000482.1:0-4156 GCA_035312345.1 Rhodothermales bacterium | reverse complement strand
GTCCTGTTTCTGGTCGGATTCTTCTTTCCACAACAGGTTGCCGAATCGGGTGATGCGTCTATCAGCGTCGAAGGCGTCGAAGAGCGGGTCGAGTTTAGCCCGGCCTCCCAGTACCGCAGCGAAGCCGTCTACGTATTCTATCCCGGCCTCACCGTCGAAGCCCCCCGTGATGCTGCCAGCAGTGCGACAGAACCCTTGTAATGCTGGCAACAGGAAGGCGCGGGTTGTTAGGGCGTGTGGATATTTAGCCTGAGAAAGCGAATGCGCGGTCTATTTTGCGCAGATCAAGGCGTTTATCGCGTTCGATGCAGCGCATCGGGCGAGATCAACAACGACGAGAGGCACCAAACAGGACCGCAGGCGCGACGCACGGTAATGGTATACTCGCCCTAGAGCAGCAGGGCTAGCAAGATCTGCACGAACAGAATCTTGGTGATGGTAGCGATGGGAAAAACCGTGGCATATCCAATGTTGGGCAGGTCGTTGCCGCTTTGCTCCAACGCGTAGCTCAGCACCGCCGGTTGCGTTTGGAGCCCCGCCAGAATGCCCGCTAGGAGGCTCATGGGAATCTTGAGCAGCCGGTATCCGATCCATAGCGTGATAACAGCGACACTACAGGTGATGATGGCTCCTGCGATCAATATCTCCATCCCGCCGCTCTGGGTGATCGTGTCGAAGAAGGCATGTCCGGAGCGGGTACCTACGCCGGCAAAAAACAAGACCAGTCCAAACTGGCGCAAGATCAAGTTGCCGCTGTAGGGTAGGTGCCAGACCAGCGGCCCTGTGCGTCCCAGCTTTCCGAGAACAAGGCCAGCGAGGAGGGGGCCTCCGGCCATGCCCAGTTTAAAGGTGATGCCGCCCGGTAGCGGTATCGGGATCATACCCAGCAAGAGACCAGCGGTGAGGCCGAGGCTGAACGTGAGCAGGTTGATTTCGCTGAGGGCACGGTAGGAATCGCCCAGGAAGCTGCTAACGGCAGGCATGACATCGCGGCGGGCGACCACCCGCACGCGGTCGCCGGGTTCAAGGACCGTGTCGCCGTGGGCCACCCACTCGACATCCCCACGCCGTACACGGGTCACCATCGCTCCGAAGCGTTCCAAAAGACCGAGTTCAGCGAGGCGCTTGCCCGCGACATCTTTGTGAGAGATGAAGATGCGGCGGTAATCGTATTCACTGCGATCGGCTTCGAGATGGTCGTCTGTTTCAACACCGAGGTAGGCCGTGACTTTGTTCAACTCTTCTGGCACACCAACCACGCTTACCAGATCGCCCACTTGTAAAAAGTCGTTTGCCTTGGCCAGTTGTACGTTTTCGCGCTGAATGCGGCCAAAGATAATGTCCCAGCCCTGCTGCTTCATCATGTCGCTGATGGAAGCCTGCGTAGCCTCAACATGCGTGATGCGCACTGTGCGATTTTCGAGGTGTTTGGTGGTGGAGGCCAGTTCGCGCAGGTGCTGGGCTTCGTTCTCATAATCGATCTTCCACCACCATTGCAGCACCGCCAGCGCCGTAATCATGCCGATCACGCCGACCGGGTAGGCGATGGAATATCCCACGACGGGCTCGTCAATGATGTGCGCGGCAACATCCGGTGGCAGATAGGTAGTCATGTATTCCAGCACACTGGCCAGCGCAGGGGTGTTGGTCAGGCTTCCGGCGAATAGACCCGCAGTAGTCGCAGGGGCCAGTTGAAGGATCCAGAACATCCCTAGGGTGAGCCCGGCTGCCAGCAGCAACATGCCGACGACGAGCAGATTGTCACGCAATCCTTTGCGACGAAAGGAAGCAAAGAAACCAGGCCCGCTGCTCAAACCGATGGTATAGACAAAGAGGACCAGGCCCAGCACAATAGTGAACTCTGGCAACGCGATGTCGGGATGCAAAGCACCTACAAAAAGGCCCGCGAACAACACAGCAGAAACGCCGAGGCTGCTTCCTTTGATTTTGATCTGCCCAAGCAGGTAGCCTAGTGTTGCTACCACCACGAGTTGCAGAATCGGACTTTGCACGAGGAGTTCCGTCATATCTTGAAAACCGAGACGCGTCGTCAGGTTAAGTTACACTGGATGGGTATGCGGAAGAAAATACACTGCATCATAAGAGCGAATCTCTAGCATCCCGCAATTCAGCATACGCTCAAGGGTAGGCATACGCGTCATAGGAAGAGCACGGCTTCAACAAATATGCAGAGATTTCGAGGTCATAAGATGCGCTGTCGTGTATTCTAACAGGAAAGCCGACATGCTCATTGGTACCCAATAAATAACTATGGAAACATCTTCTGGAGCACCTGTGCGGGTGCGCTTTGCTCCCAGCCCTACGGGCCTGCTACACATCGGCGGGTTGCGTACGGCCCTGTACAACTACCTGATGGCCAGCAAGCAGGGCGGTGCTTTTCTGCTCCGCATCGAAGACACCGACCGCGAGCGCTACGTGCCAGAAGCCGAGCCGGATATCCTGGATTCGTTGCAATGGGCAGGGCTGACGTATGACGAAGGGCCGCGGGTGGGCGGAGACAAAGGGCCCTACTACCAGTCGCAGCGCAAAGAACAGTACGAACAATATGCCCAGCAACTCCTGGATGCCGGGCACGCCTACTACGCCTTCGATACGCCCGAAGACCTGGACGCCATGCGCGAACAGGCCCAGGCCGATGGGGGCACGTTCCGCTACGGCACCACCACGCGGGATCGCATGACCAACGCCCTTACGCTTTCTCCCGATGAAGTCCAGCGACGTCTGGAGGCAGGGAAGGAGCATGTAGTACGACTCAACGTGCCTGCTGGGGAGACCGTTCAGTTTGAAGACCAGATTCGAGGTACGGTGTCGTTTGAGACGTCGGAGGTGGACGATCAGGTGCTCATCAAGTCAGATGGCATGCCGACGTACCATCTGGCTAATGTGGTTGATGATCACCTGATGGGCATCACGCACGTGATCCGGGGCGAAGAATGGTTGCCCTCGACGCCCAAGCACATCTTGCTCTATCGCTTCTTCGGATGGACACCGCCACAGATGGCACACTTGCCCCTGATTCTGAGCCCTACGGGTGGTAAGCTCTCGAAGCGCAACGCCGACAAAATGGGCATCCCTGTGTCCGTGAAGCAGTATCGCGAGGAAGGGTACGAGCCGGAAGCGCTGGTCAACTTCCTGGCGTTTCTCGGCTGGAACCCCGGCACCGAGCAGGAACTGTTTTCGCTGGACGAACTCGTGGAGGCATTTTCTATCGACCGCGTTGGCTCCGCAGGCGTCCAGTTTAACCTCGACAAGCTGCGCTGGTACAATGAACAGCATCTGCGGGCGCTTTCCATTGATGCTCTTTTAGAGCGGGCGCGGCCGTTCTTTCTCGAACATAGCTACGAGGCGGACGATGATTATCTACGTGAGGTCATCGCGCTCCTGCAAGAGCGAGTCACATTTGCCTCCGAATTGGCTTCGACGAGCGGCTACTTTTTCGAGGATCCTGCGGACTACGATGAGCAGGGCGTCAAGAAGCGCTGGAAAGATGATTCCGCAAAGCTGCTGACGGCTTATGCAGATCGATTGGAACAGGCCGAGACGTTCGACGAAGAGACGGTTGAAACGCTGTTGCGCGAACTGGCCACGGAGCACGACGCCGGAGCCGGACGCATCATTCACCCGACGCGGTTGGCCGTGAGCGGCGTCACCTTTGGTCCCAGCCTGTTCCACATGATGGTTGTGCTGGGTCGAGAGGCCTGCGTCCGTCGCATCCGCCGCGCCGTAGAGGTGCTGGGCTGATTCGAGATGCCAGAGCAACCAACGCTCGACCTGACGATCCTGCCGGGCGACTTAGCCATTTGTCGCCTGCCTGCCAGCGCTCCAGTGCCAAATTGGGCTATGCGGGGTGATTGTTATACCGTCACGCGCACGCAGGATGAGCTATCTATCGTCTGTGCACAGCAGTTCGTACCGGAGGGTGCGAAGCAGGAGGCAGGATGGGCTTGCCTGAAAGTGCAGGGGCCGCTGGATTTCGGCCTCACCGGGATTCTGGCATCGTTGGTCAATCCATTGGCAGAGGCAGGTATCAGTGTCTTTGCTATTTCGACGTTCGACACCGACTATCTGCTGGTGAAGCGCGCAACCTTGGCCCAGGCTCTTGATGCTTTGTCGGAGGCTGGGCACCGGATTCAGC
>DATGCC010000481.1:0-15214 GCA_035312345.1 Rhodothermales bacterium | reverse complement strand
CGCGACCCGATCGAGGGCCTCTCCAGCGAGCGGCGCTGTAATCGCGTAAATGTCTCTCCCACGCGCCATCGCCCGGCGTGCCTCCTCCTCCCGGTGCACGACGACCTCGACGACGAAGACCTGGGCCGACCGGCCGGCCTCGTCGGTCGCCGTCGGTGGAGGCGTCGCCGGATCGGCGAGGTCGCGGAGCGGCGCGCGGTTGATGAAAGTGTGGACCTCTTCGGCTCGAAGGTGGCTATGGATCGCGATGACTTCCGAAAGTGGAGTGGCCACGACGTCCTGATCCCCGAATGGTTCAGGGAACGACCATCGTCGACTCGGCGAGGGGGTAGGCAAATCGGTAAGGTGCCCACCCGTGACCACCCGGCGTGGGAACACGTTTCGCTTCCCAGTCCGCCGTGTGCCGTCGGTGGGATGCCACCTGTCCAGCGCAACGCCTACCTCCACCTCGTCGACGTACTCCCACTCCCCGGCAGCAGCAGTCGCCAGCAGGTCGGCAAGCCCTCCGTAGAACGCCACGGCCGGGAGGATCGCCACGCCGGCCGACCGCGACGCCTCCCCGTAGCGTTCGAACGCCTGACGGGCGGACTCCTGCTCCGCTGTCAGGTCAAGGTAGTGCACCCCGGCTCGGAGTGCCGCCTCAATGACGGGGCTCGCCGTGTCGAGGAACGGCCCGGCGCAGTTGACGACGGCCTGTACCCCGTCCAACATCGCGTCGAGCGAGTCTGCATCCCCGACACTCGCCGCCCTCACGAGCGCCCCGGGGACATGTTTACCCAAGCTCTGAAGCCGCTCCGCATCGCGCCCCGAGAGGATGGGTGACCACCCTCGCCGGACCAACTCCGCGACGACGAACCGTCCAGTGTGGCCATATGCGCCGTAAACCGCGACTTGCTTGGGCGAACGTCTAGGAGAGAGTGTCATGACATTATGGGAAGAAGGCTGAAGTAGCTAAGCGGTACAACGATTTGCCGTTCACCCGCTACGGGCGCTGCGGCCGTTGGAGAGGGCAATGTAGATGCCTCTGGTGAGGCAAGCAAGACGGTGAAGCCCGCCGTCGGCGTGCAGCGGCGGGTTCTGTGGTGCGCGGGCGGAGCGTGGTCGCTCCGCCCACAATGCCTCAGCGCGGCTCCCAGACCCGACGGAAATACCCAGGGTACTCGATGAGGAGGCCGTGCGCATCGACCGGGAGCTCAACGGTGAAGCCCGTCTCGAGCCCCTCATACCGGTAGCGATCGCCCTCCGGAGGGACCGTAAGCCGGAGGTACCTCTGGCGCACGAGGCGAGCGCCGAGCGGGGCGAGGTCGACGAAGGCGACGTCGAGTACGGCTGCCGCGCCGGGAACGAGGGCGAGGCGCCGGATTGCGATTGTGTTTGTGAAAGGGGAGGCGTGGAGGTCGACAGCGACGGCCCCCTCGAGTTCAGGACGAGGAGAGCCGCCGGCATCCCACCATCGACCACGACCGTCCGACCGGAGATGAAGGGACAGCGACTCGGAGTTATTATCCTCGATGGGACCGACGACGACCTCGCGCACCCGCCACTCCGCATCGCCGGAGATCCGGTAGCGGACTCGAAGGTCGAGCGAGCTCTCGCGACGAAGGATGACGCCCTCCGCTACAAATCCCTCGGTCGATTCTATAAGTCGCACGTGTTCGAGCCGATACCCATCCAGAGACGACCAGAGCACTTCGATGGGGTGGTCCACGCTCGCCGAAGGGGCCGGCAGCCGTCGTGCGTGGAATTCCGCCTCAAGCTGCCACGTCCGTCCCTCATCAGCCGAAGCCTCGCCCATCCAGCGGAACGACTCGGGCGTGATGTCGGTGAAGGTCCAGCGGAACTGGTTCCCACTGGTGTCTCCCCCTTCATGGATGATATCAGCTCCTTCGCGGCGAGCGACGAGACGGTCAATCGCGCCGGAAACCGGGTTGACCCAGATGACCTCCCACCGACCGCGAGCGGCGTCATAGACGCGAAGGGACGAGCCGTAGCGGTTGCCCGGCCCCAGGGGCTCCGTCCGCTGGGACCTCGGCGGGACGATCCATGCGTCTTGCACGGCACGTCCTTCGAGGACGCGCGCGAAGTGCCACTCACCATGCCCATAGCGAGCGCCCCCCTGTTCGTAGTCGACGACTTCGACGACCCAGCTACCCAAGAGGGGAGCGTAAATATCAGCATCAGGGGGTAGAGCCGGTGAAGGGCCAGTAGCAACGAGGGCTGAGAGAAACACGGGGAAGTAGCAGTTCATAGGGGCTTAACACTGAAGGTCTCCATTGGGAGCATCAGTGTAAGGATCCCATAGGCATCAGCGCTGTCATGATCGTGCTCCACGATGCCCCCTTGCCAGGTCGTAACGTGCTCGGGGGCACGCCGACGCGGCGCCGGAAAGCCGCCGTGAAGTGGCTATGGCTGGAGAACCCGTAGTCAAGGGCGATCTCTGTTAGGGAACGCCTCGTGTCGATGACTTCCTCGGCGGTTCGTAAAAGGCGGACCCGAAGGACGTACTCGTACGGCGAGATCCCGACGTGTGCACGAAACAGGCGGGTGAGGTGGAACCGGCTGAGCCCAACGGAAGCCTCGAGACGGCCGAGCGTCCACTCCTCGACTGGGTGTTCGAAGAGAAGGTCACGGGCGGCTACGACCCGGTCTCGGCTGTCGAGGGGGGGAGGGCGCGTCGGAAGCGGAACCGAGCGGGTTGCGATGAGCGCGGCTCCGACGAGGGCCACGGCAGCAGTCACACATTCGAGCGGGGACGCATCCCCTCTGCGGACGCGGTGGAGCAGGAGCATGCGGGCTGCGACAGTACCCAGCGGAAGAGGAGCACCTGGATGGAGCCGGGGGTCGCCGAGGCCTTCCACCCCGACGGCATCGGCCAGGAGACTAGCCAGGCATTCCGAACCGAGGCAGATGGACAGACAGGTATCGCCGCCGGGGGCAGGGTGGGCCACGCGATGCGGACGCCCCTCTGCGAAGAGCACGACGGTGAGCGGGTCAGCGAGGATGTGATGGCTTCGGTTAAGGTGCTTCTCGAATCGACCCTCGACGGGGAAGACCACCGCGTCCGAATCGGCGACTTCGACGGGACCCGCTGGCCCAGTCGGTGCCGAGCACGTGACGAGCGAGGCGGCGACACCGTCTACTTGAAACAAGGCTTCACGCGACAGACTCAATGGGGATGCCGGGTTATTCGATGGAAAGTCAACGGTGAGGAGGCTGTGTGGCGACACAAAGAGCTGGCCTAATGCAGGGCCAGCGCTTTCGGGGCCGCGTAGCCACTGCCAAGCGACTGGCTCCCTCCACAATGGGTAGCACCACAGAACGGTTGAGCTAAGCCGCAAAAAGCGGCAACAACGTCTCAAAATACCATCGAGACACCGACGATGCCAACGACTAAAACCCTCGCGTTTTTTTGTCGGCTTAAGCGATATACGGCATGCATTGGCGTACTCAACGACAATACAAGCTGCTGACGACTCGCCACCTCCACCTCCCTAAACGATGATAAACCCGTTGTGCCGGACCAACGTCTAGCAAGCCCGCTGCACCCGCTTGCCAGGCTACCCCCAGCTTCCGTGACGAGGCCTTTCTGCTACTTTCTCGGCTCATACCGCATCGCCACCGCCCCCGATCCGAACTCCAGCCGGCTCACGAGCTTCAAGTCGATAGGCTTCGATAACCCTGCGAACAACGTCGGCCCATGGCCCGCTAGCCTGGGCTGGACCACGAACTCGTACTCATCGATCAATCCCAGTTCCGCCAACGCCAGCGGGAGCTTCACGCCTCCCACAAGCAGTCCCTTACCTGACCCCTGCTTGAGCTGCTGAACGGCCTTTCCCAGATCCCCGCGTACGAGCTCCGCGTTCCAATCGACCCGATCCAGGGTGCTCGACACGACGTACTTCTTTGCTGCGTCGATCGTGCGGGCGAAGGGTTCCATCCAGGGTTCCATCCATTCGGGCCTCACTCCCGTCTGCGCAAACGGCCGCCATGCTTCCTCCATCATTTCATAGGTCACCCGGCCAAAGAGGAGGGCATCGGCCTGGGTAAGGTTCTCCGCATGGTGATGATGCATTTCTTCATCCGGAACGATGGCGCGATGATCGCAGCACCCGTCCAAGGTGACGTTGATGGAATACCTAAGGGGTCGCATTACGTAAGAGTATAATTACAGGGCAGCCTAACGGTCCGCTGGAACGTGTTGTTGGGCGGCGTCCCACCGCGCCTGCGGTTACAACGGGTTCGACGCTGCCATGGGCGGCCACGCGCCGATCCGCTGCCGCAACGCAACGATTTTGCCAAGGTGATATGCGTTATGTAACGCTACACAGTTCAGCTCGTCGGCCAGTGTCAGGCCCGGCTCTACTTCGAGCGCCAATCGCTCGGGTGCCTGCCCCAACGCTGCCGCAGCACGAGCGCCGTCCAGGAACCTTCGCACCAAGTCGTGCCATTGGTGCTCGTGCTCCGGCGCCGCACTCGGGAACCGTTCGCCGGCCGGGTCGCCCGGCTCGATGATACTCTGCTGGTACGCCACAACGTGCCACAACTCCTCGTAGATCGAGTGCGACGCGCCGTTGGGGCATAGCGTGACTTGCTCGAGCGTTAGCCCGGACAGCAGGTGGGCTCGCTCGGGGAACTCGCCGACCAGAAACAGATGTTCGAGGATATGCATCACATCACTCCTTTTTTGCTAATGTTCGTCACTGCGTTTGGTAGCCGCCCAACGAAGAACTTCAGCCGCACAGAGTTGAGATCACAGCGGTCGAATGAAGCTCTGAAAACGCCATCGCCCGGACGAACCGAGAGCGCTGACGCTCTGTGTCGACCTGCAGCGGCAGGGCATGCCGCCAGGGGGCTAGTTCTTGCACCCATTCTTGGCGCAGGTGATACGCGCGGTCGTGTTTACCCAGTGGTCGGGCTTCTTCGTGGTATCGACACCACAACCAGTTTTTCCGCCTTTATAGCCCTTGTGGACTTCTCCTGACGGAGTGTGCTTGACAGCCATAATGCATACCTCCTACGGACTAGTTGGTAAGGGCGGCTGGATAGCTCCAGCCGTGGACTCTAATGAAAGAATGGTGAGTGACTACGTAGCGTCATACTCATTTCGGGCATGGTCCAAATCTAAGTACGATCACAGAGAAAGTGAGGGATTAGATGCCGTAAAACGTAAGGATGCCTCGTGCGGTCGTTCAAAGTGACCTTACGTTTTACCCAGTGAGCAAACCCACAAAATCTCCGTGATCGTACTTAGACGATAAGTGGGCCTTCGTCTCGTCAAATTCGGACATGATTGTTGGGGTATGGTGCAGGAGGGTGCGTCCATCCTCGAAACGTCGGGCCGCTTTTGGCGGCTACGATTGATGGTATACGGTATACCGTTTCCTCAAAATACGGATGACGAGTCTACCTCGAACATGCGCACGGTCTGTGCCATGTGTTCGTCTGCTGGCAGGAAGGACTCAATGGTAAGTTCGGCGACTGTAACGTCGATGGCCGAAACGAAAGTACGACGGTCTCAGGCATTGCAAACGCGGGTGTCTCAGTGCTACAATGAGGTGTTGCTATGGCTTTCGCTTAGTTCTACTACGTTATACCGCCAGCAAATCGGAGAGATATGAAGACTGAACTCCAAAGGCTCGAAGAGCAACTCGAACGGGCACTTGAGGGGGAGGCGTGGCACGGTCCCTCGGTGCTCGAAGTGCTCGACGGTGTCAGTGCGCACCAAGCCACGGCGCATCCTCCGCTGCTCGACCGAGCCGCCTGCTCGCAGGCCATCACCGCCCACGCCCGCCGCACGAGGTCGGCCCTCGACGTCTCGCTCTTGCTCGGCACGGCACCGCCCATCACCTGTCCAACCGCCCTTCATACCCCGCCTGCGATGCCCCGTCTCCTCGTTCTGATTTTCGCGTTCGCCGCGGCCGCATGCGCGCAGCCATCCGCCACCCCACCTGTGGCCGAGGTCGCGATAGAGGACGGGCCCGTCCTCGTGGTCGAGGTGCAAGGGGGGCTCGACCATCCCTGGGGGGCCACGTTCCTCCCGGACGGCCGACTCCTCGTGACCGAGCGGGCCGGTCGCCTCCGCATCGTCACGGGAGAGGGCGAGCCGGTGACCGTCGCGGGCACGCCGACCGTCTTCGCTCAGGACCAGGGGGGCCTGCTCGATGTCGCGCTCGACCCGGACTTCGAGACGAATCAGTTCCTCTACCTCACCTACACCAAGCCCGGCCCCGACAGCAGCGCCGCGACGTCCGTCGGGCGGGGCCAGTTCGAGGGCGATCGCCTCGTGGACTTCGAGGAGCTGTGGGTCCAGGAGCCGTTCACCACCGACCCCAGGCACTTCGGCGCGCGGATCGCGTTCGTCGACGGCTACCTCGTGGTCTCGACTGGCGAGCGGTTCCTGTTCGACCCGGCCCAGAACCTCGGGAACACGCTCGGTGTACTCGTCCGCCTGACCCGCAACGGGGAGATCCCGGATGACAACCCGTTCGTCGGGCAGGACGGGGCGAAGCCCGAGATCTGGTCGTACGGCCACCGCAACGTGCAGAGCCTGGCCGTCCACCCCGAGACCGGGGCGCTCTGGCAGGCCGAGTACGGCCCGCGCGGCGGCGACGAGCTCAACCTCATCGAGCCCGGCCTCAACTACGGCTGGCCCATCGTGAGTTGGGGCATGAACTACGATGGCACCGACATCCCCGATCCACCGACGCACCCCGAGTTCGCCGACGCCGTCCACCAGTGGACGCCCACCATCTTGCCCTCCGGCATGGCGTTCTACACCGGCGACGCGTTCCCGGCCTGGACGGGCAGTCTGTTCCTCTCCAGCCTGCAGGGTCTCGTTCGGCTGGAGCTCACCGGCGAAGAGGTCACGGCTGAGGAGAGGATCCCCCTCGACGTCCGCATCCGCGAGGTCGAGCCCGGCCCCGACGGCTTCCTCTATGTCCTGACCGACCAGACCGACGGTGCCGTCTGGCGCCTGGAACCGAGGTCGGCTGAATGACCCGGCTCTCCTCGGCCTTCGCCCTCGCCGCGCTGACGCTCGCCGTGCTGGCGGTTGCCGCTCGCGCACAGCCGGACACGACGGCCGTCCACCACCTTGGGGCCATCGAGGTGGTGGCGTCGCCGTTCACGCTCGTACCCGGCCGGGCACCGCTGGCACTGGCGGTCCGCGGGCGCGGGACGGCGGAGCAGGCGACCGACCCGGCTGTGGCGCTCGACGCACTCGGGCGCGGCGTCCCCGGCCTGTGGATCTCGGACCGCGGCAACCCCTCGACCGGCGAGCGTGTGCTCGTCCGCGGGCTCGGCTGGCGGGCGGCATTCGGCGTCCGCGGCACGCACATCGTGCTCGACGGCATCTCGCTCACGCTCGCCGACGGGCAGGGCCAGCTCAATGTGGTCGAGCCGGCGTTCGTCGAACGCGTCGAGGTCGTCCGCGGGCCAGCCTCCACGTTCTGGGGGAGCGGCTCGGCCGGCGTCGTCGCGCTCTCGACGGCGACCTCGCCGGGGCCGGCGCGCGTCCGCCTTCTGGGCGGGGCCTACGGGCTGGCGAAGGCCGAGGTCAGCGTTCGTCCAGACCTCGGGGAGGGACGGCGGCTCGCGCTCTGGGGCTCGGCGCTCACGCAGGACGGGTTCCGCGAGCACGGCGCCCAGCGGGCATTCCGGGGCGGGCTCTCGGCGTCGACGGCCCTCGGGACCGGGTCGCTCGACGTGGTCGCCCTCGGTGCCGCAGTGCCCGTGGCCGAGTCGCCCGGCGGCATCACGCTGGACGAGGCCGCCGCCGACCCGCGTCAGACGCGTGCCGTCGCCATCGAGCAGAACACGGGCAAGTCGCTCGCGCAGGGCCACCTCGCGCTCACAGTCCGCCAGCGCACGGCGGGCGTCCGCTACGCCGTGACGATCCAGGGTGGTGCGCGGTCGCTCGACAACCCGATCATCCCGCGCTACATCACGCTCGGGCGATTGTCGGGGGGCCTCCGCGCGACGGTCGAAGGGGGCGAGCGCGTCGCGTGGGGCGTCGGCGTCGAGAGCGAGCTCCAGCGCGACGACCGGCTGGAGCGGACCAACGAAGGCGGCGAGCCTGGCCCCGATATCCTGACCGACCAGGTCGAGACGGTCGTCGCGAACGCCGCGTTCGGGCGGCTAGCAGTCCCGGTCGGTGCACTCACCCTGACAGCGTCCGGCCGCGTCGACGTCCTCCGCTACTCGGTTGATCCTTCGGCACGCTCCGGGCAGACTGTCGTGGGCGGCGGGCGGACCGTCGCGGCCATCAGTCCGTCGGTTGGCGTCGCGTACGCGCTGCCAGTCGCGACGCTCTACGCCAACGCCGCCGGTGCCCTCGACGCCCCGACAACGGTCGAACTGGGCAATCGGCTCGACGGCCAGCCCGGCTTCAACCCGGACCTCCGCCCGGAGCGGACGTGGGGCGTCGAGGCCGGTGGACGCGCCGCGCGTGGGGTCGGTGACGGGGCCGTCTGGGTCGACGTGGCCGCGTTCGTGGCTTGGGCACGCGACCTCCTCCTCCCGTTCGAGGTCGATGACGTGACGGCGTATCGGAACGAGGGCGCGGCGCGGCACGCGGGCATAGAGGCCGCCGTCACGGCGGAGGCGGTCCGCCTGGGGCCGGGGCGTCTGGCCGGAGCCGTGGCCGTCACGCTTGCCCGCGGCACATTCACCAACGGCCCGGATGGCAGCGAGACGCCCGAGGGCAACGTGGTCCCCGGCTTTCCCGACCGCCTCGCCACGTGGACGCTCACGTGGTCCGGGCGCGGACTCGTGCTCGGGCTCGACGGCGAAGCCGCCTCGTCAACCGCCGCCGACAGCGCTGGCGAGCAGGTCGCCGACGGGTACGCCGTCACGCAAGTCCGCCTCGGCCTTGAAGGCGTCCGGCTCGGCAGTGCCGAGATCACGCCATTCGTCACCGTCCGCAACGTGGGCGACGCGCGCTACGCCGGGGCCGTCATCGTCAACGCGTTCGGGGGTCGGTTCGTCGAGCCCGCGTCGGGCCGGCACATCGTGGTCGGTGTATCGGTCACGCTCCCGTAGCGTGCAACCGTGCTCTGGTAAAATGGAAGTCCGAATCCGGCGAGACGCCCATCTCAGGGTGCTCTAGCTTCCCAGGGTGCTGAACAGCAAGGCATCATCGACCACAGCATCATCGACCACAGCATCCTCGAAACACAACGCCTCAACCTTCCTGACCTCATGACGGCCTCTCAACAAATTGATCAGCAAATCGCAAGGCTAGACGATTGGCGCGGTGATATGCTCGCGAAGCTACGAAACGTTATTAATGACGCAGACCCTGATCTCACCGAGGCGTGGAAGTGGAACACGGCGGTCTGGACGCACCATGGCAATGTGTGTGCCATCGGCGCTTTCAAAAACCATGTAAAGGTCAACTTCTTTAATGGAGCAGACTTGGAAGACCCGGAAGGCCTATTTAACGCTGGCCTCGATCCAAAACGTCGCGCGCGATTGACTTCTACCAAGGCGATGAGATCGACGAGGCCGCCCTGAAAGAGCTTATCCGCGCCGCCATGGCATACCATTCCCAGAAATAAGCGAGATGATGTTTGACGTAAACTACCTGGCCGTCCTCATAACGGCTGTCGTAGCATTTATTGCAAGCGGCGCGTGGTACGCCGTGTTCGGCAATGCCATGGTACGGCTCCAGAAGGAATGGCGCGCCGCCGAAATACCTGAAAAGCCCGACCCCTGGAAGATGCTCGGCTTCTTTGTGTCGGGTCTCGTGACGGCTTTTGCCCTTGCCATTCTTATAGGGCTTATCAATATTTCGGGATGGCTTGGTGCCGCCGGACTTGGCGTGTTGCTGTGGATTGGCTTTGCCGCTACGCAATGGCTGGGGTCCATATTGGGAGAAGACGTGCCCTTGAGATTGGCTGCCATTCACGCAGGGGATTGGCTCATCAAGCTCGTCCTGATGGCTGTACTCCTCGGCGTGTGGCGATAAGCCCCGGCACCTAAGCGGTCAGGCATTCTTTGTACGAAGCAAAACCGACAAAACATCAAGCCAAAGCGATGAGCGAATACGTCAGCCCCACCGGATATTCTTTCTTCTTGCTTTGCCTCGCGGTAGTGGTGTTGCTTGCGGGAAGCCCGATCACGTTTGTAAACGCCCAATCCCCTGCCGACCCCACGGTGCGCGATCAGGTCTATCTGGTAGTTTTTGAACCGGGACCTGCGTCAGCGAACAGCATTTGCGCGAGCACGGCCGGTTTTTGATGGAACGCTATGCCGACGGCCAAATGATGCAGGCCGGTCCGTTTACCAACAATACGGGCGGAGCCGTTATCCTGCGCGCCGAAAGCCTGGCCGACGCCGAAGCGCTGGTTGCCACGGATCCAGCCGTGGTATCGGAGGTGTTCGTCGCAACGGTGTCGCCCTGGCAGTGGGTGGAATGGGAGTACCACCTCGACAGGGCCAGCTTACGAAAACTACAGGCGCAGTTTATACAGCACGTTATGCACGAAGACGTTGCCGCTCCTGAAGAAATGATCCACCCGGATTTTGTCGCTATCAATAGCAAGGGGACCATCAGCAACCGCGAAGCCTATCTGAAAGACGAGGCTTTAGCTATAGACATCCAACATGAATACAAGCCTTATTCTGTAACCGATGAAGAAATTCGTCTCTTTGGCAACACGGCGCTGGTGCTATCGGAGATTGCGTATTCCAAAGGTGTGGAGGGAAAAACCGTGCCAGGCCATGCGCTTCTTACAAATACCTACATACAAGAAAATGGAATGTGGGTATGTATACAGGCAAAAATTATCCCAGTAGCAGAAAGATAAAAATTCCGAAAGCCGGGTAGACTGCATAAGCAAATAGGACAAAGTAAAATGACGGCAGAGCAATTTATCAATAAGCTAAAGACGTATCAATCAGCGAAAGAGCAGCAAAAAATCCAACGCTATTTAAAGACCGACGCCAGCGATCATCAGGTTCTCGGTGTTCGTATGAAACAGGTTTTCGACCTCGCCAAAGAACATACTGATATGTCGCTTGAAGAGATTGAGGCGCTACTGGAAAGCCTGTACTATGAAGCGAGGATGGGTGCTATGAGCATCATGGATTTCCAGGCACAATACAAGAAAACAACCGAAGCACAACGTAAAAACCTGTTTGATCTCTATATCGACCGCCACGACCGCATCAACAACTGGGACCTTGTGGATCGGGCTGCCAAGCGTGTAATTGGGGGATACCTGTACGATTTTAAAAAACCGCGCGACATTTTATACAAACTGGCCCGATCTGAAAATATATGGGAACGTCGCACCGCTATGGCAAGCACTTCCTACTTCATTCGCAAAGGGGATTTGGATGACACCTATAACATTGCTGAAATACTGCTCCAGGATGAGCACGACCTGATCCACAAAGCAGTCGGAGGCTGGCTACGTGAGGCAGGCAAACAGGATCTCCAAAGACTATTACGCTTTCTGGACCAGCATGCCGCAACGATGCCTCGTACGATGCTTCGGTATGCCACAGAAAAACTGGATAAACAACAACGAGACCAGTACCGAAGCCTGAAGCAGATTGAATAAGCACCTTCAAGGTAGGTCTCTGGGAGGGTTTATCTTCGGATTATGACATAAGCCTGACACGTCGCTACGGTATGCTGTGGCCGTGCAGTAGTACAAATACAACAAGCGCAGAGGAAACAGAAATGCCTGTAAAACCGATTCCTGATGGTTATCACGCGGTCACGCCGTACTTGATCGTCGAAGACGTGGCTGCGTTGATCCAATTCATGAAGCAATGCTTTGAGGGGGAGGAAATCCGCCGCATGAAACGACCGGATGACTCCATCATGCATGCCGAGGTGCGGATCAGTGATTCAGGCGTTATGATGGGCGAGGCCACGGCTGCGTATAAGCCGATGCCGGCCATGCTCCACCTGTATCTAGAAGATACCGACGCTGTCTACGAACGGGTGCTTCAGGCAGGAGCCTTGTCCTTACGAGCGCCCACCGATGAACCCTATGGAGATCGCATGGCGGGTGTGCAGGAGCGATGGGGCAACCAGTGGTTGATCGCTACACACCTTGAGGATGTTGTGCAGGCGGCGTAGAAAAGACGTTCAGCAGGCGGCATCATACACTGACAGAAGCATGGATAAACTCATTCCCATTGGCCGCACCTTCTTTGCCCTTGCCCTCATCGGATTAGGAATAGAGCATTTCATCTTCCAGGATTTCATTACAGGGCGGGCTCCGGCCTGGCCAGCGTCGGTTCCGGGTAAGCTGATCTGGGCCTATCTGACGGGAGCACTTTTCATCGTGATCGGTGTCGCCATCCTTTCCAGAAAGAAAGCGCGCCCTGCCGCCGTGTTGGCGAGCGTATTGATCTGCTTATGGGCCTTGCTCCGTCACATTCCCGTGGTGGCCGCCGATTCTTTGTTGTCAGGAGCCTGGACGCAGGCAGGCAAAGCCCTAACGTTTGTCGGCGGGACATTAGCCATCGCCGCCACCTTTCCGAAAATGGAGATGGACGGCAATACGTCGCTCATGAAAGCCATCAACCTGAAAAGCGAATTCATCCTCGTGGGCCGCATCTGCCTGGGGCTGTTTCTGGTCCTCACCGGCATCCAGCATTTCCTGTTCACCGAGTTTGTAGCCTCGCTGATCCCGGCATGGTTTCCGGGCGACGCAGTGTTCTGGACGTACTTCGCCGGGATGGCGCTCGTCGCCGGGGGCGTCGGTTTGTTTATTCCACAAACGGCTCGCCTGGCAGCGCTCCTCTCGGGATTGATGGTTTTCTCGTGGTTTTGGATTGTACACCTCCCCCGGACGTTCCTCGGGGTAAGCGATAGCATCGCCGTCTTCGAGGCGCTCGCTGTCTCCGGCATCGCGCTGGTGCTGGCGGGATACCTGAGACAGAGAGAGGGTGCTGTATACCCAGATATGGATAGCGTATCGGCAGCGTCGTAGCGTCTGTCCTATCTGGCTTTGCAGCAGGTTATCATGTTTGGCCTGATACACTGGAAACCAACTGGTTCGACGCATACGACCAAGCCCTCAGAGATTGGGAGCCGGGTCTCAATGAATTGATCATTCATCATAGCCCCCTCTTGTCCCCGACTGGCTCGCTTGGCTCGTCTACCGGTGATTCCTGGTTATGCACGCTCCAAACCCCAGCGCTAGCGACATGAACCAGCGCGAACTGACTGAACGGAGCCTCGCGCTCTGCCCCGGCTCTCAGCACGTTGAGGCAGATGGCGGCACCTTCTTCTTCTGCAGCAAAGACCGCCAGATCTCATTCGCCACCCTCGTCACGAAGGACGAATACGACTCGGCTTCCGATCTCGACCGCGAGGGCGTCTACCGTCTCAACATCGGTGTCGGTCGTGACACCTACACACGGCTCTTCGGTCCACCACCTCCGCACCCGAGCGAGTGGGGCGTCGTAGAGACGGGCCACGACTACCACCAGTTGGATTGCCTGATGCCGCACCCCATGTACAGCCCGATGTCGTGGGTCTGCGTACTCAATCCGGGCGAAGAGACCTTCGAAACGATAAAGCCTCTTATCGTGGAAGCGTACGAGAAAACCCTCCCACAAGCAGAAGCACGACTCGCCAAGCAGACGCGGGGGACAAAGTCCAAGCTGAGATCAGGCGCATAGAGCGAAAAGGCCGTGACATGAACGCCCTTCATAATGGTGTCGCGCAGGGTTGCCTGGAGCCAGAGACGCTGCGCTAGGACGCGCTACCGCTCGAAGGGAACGAGGGCCGGAACCCAGACCGGATTGTGCGGGCGCATGACAGACCCTCTAGCCGCTGTAGTTCCTTAGCGCGAAACGAGTTATTGCCGCAGAATCTTCTCCATCGTCTTTCCTTTTGCGAGTTCATCAATCAGCTTGTCTACATAGCGTATTTTTTGCATCAGCGGATCCTCGATTTCTTCTACGCGAACACCGCACACTACGCCCTTGATAAGCGAACTATGCGGATGAAGGGCTGAGGCTTGAGCAAAAAAGGCTTCAAAATCGTTTTCCTGTTCGATTTGCTGCTGTAATCCCGCCTGGTCATAGCCCGTCAGCCAGCAAATGATTTGGTCCACTTCTTCTTTCGTACGATTTTTGCGCTCCGCTTTTTGAACATACAGCGGATAAACCTTTGCAAAGGCTGTCGTGAAAATGGGATGTTTGGGCATCGTCATTCCTGCTGTGTGTCCGGGCCCGATAGGCATGCTTTCTTCAGGCGTTAGCGCGCACCGTCCTCTTCACATCACCACATCTCATTCGCCATCTTTTCGCGTCGAGCCAACTCCTTCTCACTCGGCTCGGTACTTGCGAGCGAACCGGGCCGGATATCGCCACCTGGGACATAGGTACTCATCACGACGCCAGTGGTCGAAACCTGAGAGCGAACGAGCCGCAGCGCCGATGGCCTGGCGGTCTCGCTGAAGAGGCGCTTGCCCTGCCCAAGCACCACTGGAAAAGTCCACACGTTGTACTCATCTATCAGGGACGCGGCATGCAGCGTTTGAATCAAATGGCCGCTGCCAATAATCTGAAGGTCAGGGCCGGGTTGGGTCTTGAGAGCGGTGATGGCCGAGACGACATCGCCGTGGAGCAGGGTCGAGTTGTTCCAGTGGAGCATCGTCAATGTGCGCGAAGCAACATACTTTTTCGCTGCATTGAGCGTCCTCGCAGTCGGATGGTCATCGGGCTGGTATGGCCAGTATGCTTCAAATATCTCATAGGTCTTTCGACCGAGCACCAGTTCTCGATCTTTGCCGTCGAAACCTGATGCTGAGAGGTCCATGCTTTCGGCCCAGTAACCGAACGCCCAACCGCCAAGGGTAAAACCGCCAGTCGGGTCTTCTTCTGGTCCGCCGGGTGCTTGCATGATGCCGTCAAGCGACGCAAACGTAGATACGATGAGCTTTCTCATAGAAACACTCCTGTAGTGTTTAAGAGGCGGGTCTTGGTCATGCGCGCTAACAGACGGCCGCTCAGGGCAGCGACACAGGGCGCTAGCGTTCGGCCAAAGCAAAACCGCTAACGCCCTGTGTCGGCCTGCCGCGGCAGTTATAATGAAAGAATGGTGAGTGACTACATAGTGTCACCCTCCTTGTTTGAGAGGCGGGATAACAGCTTGCCGCTCACTCAGATTGGGCGAGGTCGTCAGGTGGGTAGGAGAAGAGGGCGATGGGGCCTAGTCACCCGGCGATATGGACCCCGGAAG
>DATGCC010000480.1:0-6481 GCA_035312345.1 Rhodothermales bacterium | reverse complement strand
AAATGGGTCGCCCCAGCCGTTCGAGGCCGTGCATCAGGTTGCGGGTGAGTGGCTTGTCCTTGCTCTCGCAAAAAGCCATCGCCCCGTGGATGTCGCCGGCCTGCACGTAATCACGGACGCGGTCCATGATGGCTTTGCGGTCGGTCTTGGACCGTTGCAGGGTAATGAGCCGCTCGACGAAGAGATAGATGGTCAGGAAAGAGAGCAGGATGAGTGCAAACATCACCCAGCCACCCAGCAACAGCGTGTCGAGGAAGGTCGTCGCCTCGGGTGTGGCGGCGGCGAGGGTGGTATCGGCAGGAAGGGTTACCGTTTCTTGCAACTCTTGCAGCAACATCATCATGGCGGTAAGGGGTCAATCGGAGGATGCAAAGGGAAAGTAGTCGCTAGCGGCTACCGAGAAATTAGCTATCGGGTAAGATGCGTGTCACCCAGGCGTCTGCCGGAATGCGATTGCCCAGGCGTTGTTTCAGCGCCAGCGCCGCATCCGTCGTTTCTACCTGCCCGACGCCGATGCGATAGCGCGTAGTACCGTTGACGGTGCCTTGCAGGACATCTACAGGAATAGAATCATCGTTCAACGTCTGCCGGATCCGTTCAGCACCTGCATCGGCAGCTTCTCGGCTTCCCCGCGAGCCTACAACCAGCGTGTAGCCTCCCTGCGCCCGGTCGATAGGGCCGGTGGATGCAGGAGGCGGCTCTGCTGGTGTTTCTTCGTCCGAAGGCGACTCTTCATCTTCAGGCTGGCCGGTAGCTCCGTTGTCCGTCGCGTCGTCGGTTTCAGTGGCTGGATCCTGTGTTAGCGGTTCTTCCTCCGTTGGAGGCGTCGTAGCAGGATCATCGGTGTCGGTTGGCTGCTCCGTAGAAGGGGGGGGCACATTTGTGGCGATGGGTTGCTCGCGCAGGTTGAAGTAATAGTAGGCCCCTCCGGCAACCACGACGAAGAGGAGGGCGGCCAGCAGCCACGGCCAGAGTGAGCGCCCCGAGGACTGAGAATCTTGCTTCTGATGTCGAATGCGAGCGGGTGGACGAGGGGGCAGGTCATCCGCTGTAGCTGAAGGCTTCACCTGAGGCGCTTTGGGTACGGCTTTCAGGGGCGAAGGGGCAAAAGCAGTATGGTTTGGCTCCGTGTCTTCAAGCGAAAACGGTGGGAGAGACGATGCGGCATCTTCCGTCTCGTCCTCCTCAATGGGCACTAATTGGTCCTTGTTCTCTCCCGTCCAGCGGGTGCCAGGAGGAGCCCAGGCCGAGGGTTCGCTTTCTTCCAGGAAGGTGTCCTCTTCAAAGCTGGAGGACTCTTCCTCTAAGGTATCGTATACGTCATCCTCCAACGGCTCGGCATCATCGAAGGCCTCTTCTTCGTGATCCTCCCAATCGAAGGGACCCTCTCGAAATTCGTCCTCCTCGTCATCCAGGTTTTCTGGTTCATCGGCCAGCAGGCTGGCGATGAAGTCTTCATCCTCCTCGTCAGCGTGATCCTCCAGGGGCGTTTCGTCTGTAAATACAGATGCTGTTTCCGTGTCGGATGCTGGTTCAAAGTCAGGCTCATCGAAGGTGGACCCTTCATCATCCGCGACCGGCTCTTCTTCGGGTTCAGGATCCTCAAAGGGGACACCCTCGTCCGATACAGCTGGCTCCTCTTCCTCAGCCGATGATTCAAAAATGTCCTGCTCGACTTTATCGGGCGGAAGGGGAGGAGGTGTAATATCATGGACGAAAGGGTCTGCGGTATCCGTTTCAGCCGGTTCCGCTTCGTCGAGAAAGGACGCGGGTAAGAATTCCTCTTCCCGTTGGATTTCTTCTTCCTCCGTGAGGTCTTCCTGTTCGACGGGTGGCGATGAAAAAGCAGGGAGGGCTACGTCGTCAGCTTCGACCGTAGGGGTGGTATCTCCCTGGGCTTCGGGTGCCTCCTCTTCAACAACAGGATCGGGTTCATCGGGCAAAAAGGAATCGGAAACGGGAAGCGCCACCGAAACGGTTGGCAGATGGGCGTATTTCGGATTGACCGTTTCGGCAAAGTGGGGGTCTGGCTCGAAGGAAAGCGTATCCGCTTGTTGCTCGAAGATGCCAAGACCCGGCACCCGAACCTGTCCGTCGCGTGCAGCCTGCGTTTTGATAAGCCGCGCGAGGGTGCGCACCAGCCGGTCCGTTTGCTCCGGCTGGATATCGAGTCGATCAGCAAGGTGCTCAGCTAAAGTATCAGACATACTGTGGCAAGGGCGGTAACGGAAAAAGCGGCGAGTGGTTTGGACGTTCAGTCTTCGGGGGTGAAAAGGACGGCATGACGGGGTGGACGGATAACGGTTTCTCCCGAGGACAGCGTTTCAGGCTGGCTCGGCTCGTGCTCCACCCGAAAGGTGCCCAGGTCTGGAAAAAGAACTTCCTCCCCTTCGGCAAGCGCATCACGCATGACTTCAACAAGGGCAGCGACAGCCTGATCGCGAGAAATTTTGTCCATCGTTCCGGGCGGATGGTGAAAGGTTGGTATGGGCGAAAAGATAGCCTGTGGGGCTACGTTTGTAAAGCGGGGGGAGAACCATTGGCTACCAGAAAACCCGTAATCCAGCAGCAATCACGAACGGCGGCTCGGGATAATGATCCCAGCGGGCGTTTTCTTGCCCGCCGATGTTTTCGACGCGGGCCACCACACCGACGATCCGTGTGATGTTATACGAAGCCGAGAGATCCAGGTCCACGAAGGCATTGAGTTCTTCCGTCTCAGCGCGGTCGCGGAAGCGGGTGTTTTCGAAATTTCCCGTCAGTTGGACGAGGCCCCGGCTCTGCGAGAACGAATAGGAAAGCGTGGCCTCACCTACAACGGGTGCAAAGTACGGGATGTCGGTATCGTCATTCGGCAGGCGACCGTCACGGTAGGTGAGGCCGAGCATGGCATAGAAGCCGCCAGGTAGCATCGCGGAGAGGCTGCCGCCAGCATGGTAGATCTGTGCTTCGCTATAGCGAAGTGCTGAGAATCCCCGATCGTAATTTGCTTCGAGGATGTGTTCGTAGAACAGATATTGCGGCATGTCCTGGTAGCCGCCGCGCAGGTTGAACTGCACCGGCCCAACAAACAGGTTGGTTCCCACCTCGGCGTCAATGGAGCGAAGCGTGGGGCGAAGTTGGGGCTGTGCCGTGAGGTACGGATTGTCGCGGAAGACCTCGGAGAGGGCGTTGGCCTCTACGCCGGGTTTGTTCTGTGCATAGAACCGCACGCCTGGCGAGGGCACGAGTTCAATCAGGATGTCTGGCGATGCATAGCCCACCTGCTTCGACTCTGCCTCGTCGCGAGGCTGGTCGGTATCGCTGAACGCCCCGAGGAAACGCCCGCCGACGGAAAGGGTGAGTGTACGTCCGACTTGAAAGCGGAAGCCCGCGCCTGCATCTACGGCACTCGTGCTACCAAAATCATCAGCGAGGCGCGCTGTAGAAAGCTTGGTATTTGCCCAGATGTCCCCGGAAGACATAGCATGGCGGATCGTGCCGTCCAGGTCAATGCGCTGTTCAAGCAGACTCGCCGCGTCGGTGTCATCATCATAGAAAGACGTCTCGTATTGCGCCCCTCCCAAACGCAGACTTACTTGCCCACTGGTAGCCGCGTTGCCTACGGTGCGAAGCTGAATCCTACCACCGCCCCCTATGCCTTTCCGGAGCGGCTGGTCTCTGAGAGAGGCTACATCCGCATTAGGGCCGAGTTCAGCCCCATACATATCAAAGGTTTCATAGAAACCATCAGCGCCGACCCCGATGGCGAGCGAGGAGCCCGTATGCCACATAGCGATTTGCCCCTCGGCAGCATCGAAGCGAGCACGATTTTCTTCCTCTTCCGTAGCGGACGATTCAAACGGTTGGTGTCCGTCGGAGCCTTCATAATCGAATCGTGTGAGCAGCGCGGTTCCTTCGCCAATGGGCGTGGTGATGTAGCCCTGCACGGCGCGGCTGTAGTAGCGCCCACCGAGGATGTCGATCTCGCCCTGCGCAGGCGGATAGGTTGCTCCTGAAAGGGTCGCCGGTGGCTCGGGTCGCTGGAGTGGACTCGACGGCAGCCCGGCACTGGCATCGCCATAGGACTCGACGAATGGCCGACGTCCGGCAGGTACGTTGGGGACCCGTGGCGGCGGGTTGAAGCCCACGAGCGGTTGCCGCCGCAACGCCGGAAACGACACCTCCAGTGTCCCCAGAATCTCGACCTCACGCGGCGCGATGTCAGGCAGTACGGTGTCCGTCGTATCGACCTGTGCTAGCGCGGGAGTTGCCGCAAAGAGGGAGAGTAGAACTAGAGCAATGGGGTGGAAAAAATGCAATTCCCCTTTCTTCCTTGTTCCCTTTCTCCCTTTCAACATAGTCATCGTGCCCATGGGCAAGCGTTTCATTGGATGATAGATACGCATGGTTTAAAGATTCGCCTTCTCCTGCGTGGCCTGCTCCGCATAGCGCGTGCCACGAAATTCCTCAATGACGCGGTCATACATGCGAGCGGCGTTGCCATTTTCGCCGAGATTACGGAAGGCGCGGGCCTGCAGGAGGTAGCTTTGTGCCAGCCAGTTCGGATACGCGATATAGAGCGTTTCCATGCGGCTCAGTTCGCTGATGGCCCCTTGCGCATTGCCCTGCTTGAGTAAGAGGTTACCGAGGTGGTATAATGCTTCGGCCCCTGTCTCATCGCGACTGGCACCCACTACTTCGCGGTAGAGCCGGGTTGCTTCCCCCGTGCGTCCTTGCTGCTCATAGACCTGGGCGAGTCCTAACTTCGAGGGAAGGCTGTCGGGCGACTCGGTACCTGATTCTGCGGCGTCGGCGAGGAGGGCTTCGGCTTCGGCAGTGCGCCCGAGGGCAAGCAGGGCCTGTCCCTGTCCGTACCGGGCTTTCGCTGCCTTGCCCAGTTGCTCCATGCGGCGATAAATCTCCAGGGCTTCCTGGTTGCGGCCCTGTTGCAGCAGAAGCTGGCCCAGTTCGTCGGCAGCTTCTGCGCGTTTGTCTCCCTCCGAGGCATTTACCACGCGGCGGAGGGCCGTCTCGGCGTCAGTGGCGCGGCCCTGCTCGGAGTAAATCGTCCCGATGTAATAATTGGCACTGGCGGCCTGCGGCGAATCGGGGTGCTGGCGGAGGAACGTCTGGAAGTCAGTCAGGGCTTCGGCGCTGTTTCCGCTCTGGTACTTGACCTCGGCCTGCTTGAACCGCAGTTCGGCGATAATAGGCGAGTTGGGATTCGCCGTGGCAAACGAGTCAATGACGGCGGCGGCCCGCTCTTCGTCCTGTAATCCGAGCAGCGCATATTGGACGCCTGCGGCAGCGTCTCCTACAAACGGGCTGTTTGGATAGTCTTCCAGCACTTTGGTATAGGCCTGCACGGCCTGTTCCAACTGCCCATCATTGTAATAGGCATCGCCGATACCATACTGCGCCTTCGCCGCCAGTGGATCTCGTGGATAGGTGCGGATTAGGCGGTTGTATTCCTCAATCGCCTGATCGTAGTTCTGCGTCTGGAAATAGAGGTAGCCGAGCGTGTACTGCGCCTCTTCGCGATAGTCGCTGCTGGGGCTGCGCTGAAGCAGACGGCGGAGGGCGCTGATGGCCGATGTGGTGCTGCCCGCGTTGTTGTGCGCCTGCCCGATCTGGTAAAGGGCATAATCCTCGCCGCTATCGGCCAGCCGTTCGTAATACCGGATCGCCTCTCCATAGCGCTTCATCGCGTAGTAGCTGTCGGCGAGGCGCATCTGAGCATCGGTGCGGTAGGGGACGAACTCGGAGTCGTCGCGGTAATTGTTCAGGAAGGTGTTGAATTCACGAGCGGCGTCGCTGTACTGGCCCTGGCGGAAGTGGCTCCAGCCGAGGGCATAATGGGCTGCCTCTACCTTGTCGCCGCTGGGGAAATCGCGGAGGTATTCGCGGAAGAGTTGTGTGGAGGTGCCGAAGCGCCCCTGTTGATAATTGCTTTCGGCAGCCCAGAAGAGCGCTTCAGGGGCTTTCGGTGCGTTGGGATTGGCTTCGTAGAGCGCTGTGAAAGCGGGGGCCGCCGAGGCATAATCTTCGGTGCGGTATTGCAGCCATGCTTTCTGAAAAGTGATCTCATCTTTCAACTCCTGCGGAGCCGCGTCGAGGGCCACAGCGCGGTCGAAGTCGCGGAAGGCGTTCTCAAATTCGGCCAATGCAATGCTGGTGTAGCCACGTTGCCGCAGGGCATCGCCGCGCAGGTCAGAGTCGCCATACTCGTTGAGCAGGCGGGAGAAGGTCGTGTTGGCGTCGCTCCACATGCGTAGCTCGTATTCGACCATTCCTTTCTCGTACAACGCATGATCGGCCAGCGGACTGGCTGGCCACTGATCCGCGACGGCAGCAAAGAGCGGAATCGACGGTCGCTTCTGATCGGCGAGCACACGGTTGACGGCTTCGTAGTAGGTAGCCCGCATCGCGAGGTCGTCGGTGTGACCTTCGCGGGCCAGGGCGAAGTTGTCGGCGGCCCACTGATGGACGCCTTCCTGGT
>DATGCC010000479.1:0-2897 GCA_035312345.1 Rhodothermales bacterium | reverse complement strand
CGTGCCCAGACTATCGCCCACGTCGGCAGTTGGAAGTGGAACATGCAGCAGGGTGCGTTGCTTTGGTCCGACGAACTCTATCGCATCTATGGACTGAATCCAGACGACGGAATCACCTTCGAGACCTACCTGGCCTGCCTGCATCCCGACGATAAGGATCGGGTGCGGCACACCGTAGAAGCCGCAATGGAAAGCGGGGAGCCCTTCAGCTTTTACCATCGCATCGTCCGGCCCAGCGGAGAAGAACGCATCGTACGCGGCGATGGTGAAGTCCTCACCAATGAGGAGGGCACGCCGATCAAAATGTTCGGCACAGCCCACGATGTAACCGAGCAGAAAAAAGCGGAGCGCGAGCTGGCCCAGTCGAAACAGTTGCTCGATGGCATCCTCAGCCACGCGCCCGATGGCATCATGGCGCTCGAAGCCGTCCGCGACGAGACCGGCGAGATCATTGATTTCAGATGGCTCCTCACCAATCCGGCAGCGACCCAGATCACCCACCGTGACCCTGATTTCTACGAGGGCAAGCGGATGTTGGAAGCAGTACCCAACCTGCGCGGCAGTGGGATGTTCGATGACTTCAAAACCGTGGTCGAAGAAGATGTCACGCTCTACCGCGAGCAACATTACGAGCGGGACGACATGGAGGGCTGGTTCGCCTCAACCATGGTCAAGCTCGATGACGGACTCGTAGTCATCTTCCGGGACATCACCGAGCGCAAAGCCTCGGAGCAGCAGATGAAGCGGATCAACGACCGGCTGGAGATGCGTAACCGCGAATTGCAAGACTTCGCCTACGTGGCTTCGCATGACCTCCAGGAACCGCTACGCAAGATCCGCGCCTTCGCCGATTTGCTGGAAGAAGACTACGCCGACAAAGTCGATGAGAATGGAAAGTATTACCTGTCGCGCATGCGCGATGCCGCCAGCCGCATGTCGCGGCTCATCACTGACCTGCTCGCCTATTCGCGTATCACCACCAAAACCCGCCCCTTCGACGAGGTAAATCTCAACGAGGTCGCCCGGGAAGCCATCTCGGACCTGGAGCTACAGATCTCAGAAATCGAAGGCAGCGTGGAAGTTGGTCCCCTTCCCATCGTCGAAGCCGATCCGACGCAGATGCACCAGCTTTTGCAAAACCTGATCGGCAACGCGCTGAAATTCACCAAAGAAGGCGTGCGCCCGGTCGTAACGGTCAAAGCGACCCTCGAAAACGAAGCCGATCCCAAAGACGCCCGGTGCCGCCTCGAAGTCAGTGACAATGGGATCGGCTTTGACGAAAAATACCTGGATCGCATCTTTACCCCGTTTCAGCGCCTGCACGGTCGCGGCACCTTTACGGGCACTGGCATGGGGCTGGCCATCTGCCGCCGCATTGCCGAGCGCCACCAGGGCATCCTCACCGCCAAAAGCTCCCCCGGCGAGGGAGCCACCTTCATCGCCACCCTGCCTTTGCAGCAATCCTCCCAACCACCAGAGCAAACCTAGTCTAATGGCCCAAGTAGAAACCGTTGTGATTCTCTTAGCCGAAGATGACCCGGACGATAGACTGTTAACGATCCGTGCACTCAAGAAGCACAAGCTCGCCAACGCCATCCGTTGGGTGGAAGATGGCGAGGAACTCATGGACTATTTGTACCGCCGAAACAAGTACGCCGGAGAAAAGGACGCCCCGCGCCCTGGCCTCATCCTCCTGGATCTCAACATGCCCCGCATGGATGGCCGAGAAGCCTTACAAGCCATCAAGGCCGATAACGAGTTGCGCCGTATCCCTGTGGTGGTCCTGACGACTTCGCAGGCCGAGATGGACATCCTCCAGAGCTACGACCTCGGCGTCAACGCCTTTGTAACCAAACCGGTGACCTTCGACGGATTGGCCGACGCCGTTAAGGTGTTGGGCAACTTCTGGTTCGAGATAGTACGCCTGCCACCGGAGGCATAAGCATACGAAGTAATATGCTAGACAATGAACAACTCGACATTCTGCTGATCGAAGACGATGAAGATGATTTCTTCATCGCCCAGCGGCTCCTCTCTCGGGCCGTGGATGTCGATCTGGAATGGATCAATACCTACGACGAAGGGCTGGAAGCCTCCCTGGAGCACCGGCACGACATCATCCTGGTGGACTATCGCCTCGGCGCACGGACGGGCCTGGACCTGCTCGAAGAAGCCGTCGCGCAGGGCTGCGACACCCCCATCATTCTGCTCACCGGCCAGGGAGCCCGCGAGATCGACTTGCAGGCCATGGAAGCCGGAGCCGTTGATTATCTGGTGAAGTGGGAGTTCGACGCGCACACGCTCGAACGGTCCATCCGCTATGCCCGCGAGCGCAAACGCGCCGAAGAGCAGATCCGCGAGCAAGCGGCCCTGCTCGACAAAGCCCGCGATGCCATCAGCGCCTTCAACCTCGACCACCGCGCCATTTACTGGAACAAGAGCGCCGAACGCCTCACCGGCTTCTCCGCCGAAGAAGCCCTCGGCAAGCACATCGAAGAAGTCCTCTTTGAGGAGAATACCGAGAAAGCGAAGGAGGTGCTGGTCGCCGTCCACGAACAGGGCGAATGGGACGGCGAGTTGCACCAGAAAACCAAAAACGGCGACGAACTCATCGTCGAGAGCCGCTGGACACTCGTGCGCGACAGCCTGAGCCACCCCCGCTCGATTCTCGTGATCAACACCGATGTGACCGAGCGGAAGCAGATGGAAACCCAGGTGCTACGCGGCCAGCGGATGGAAAGCATCGGACGGCTCGTGAGTGGCATCGCCCACGACCTCGGCAACCTGCTCGTGCCCCTGCTGCTCGGCATCAAGGTGCTCCAACTGCGCTATGCTGACGACGAGCGCGCCATGCGGACCCTCTCGATGATGCAGCAGAGCGGCGAGCGTGGGTCGAA
>DATGCC010000478.1:0-12924 GCA_035312345.1 Rhodothermales bacterium | reverse complement strand
AAGGTCGCGGGCGAGTTGCTGCTCCTGCTCGCGCACCTGATCAAATTGCTCTGCCAGATCCTCCACCTGCTCGCGGCTGGTGTTATTGGACGCCATTTGCAGTTCGCGTTGCAGCCGCTGGAGTTCGCTGAGCGCCTGCTGCTGTTGCGCGCGGGCCTGCTGCTCATCACCGCGCCGCAACGCTTGCTCGGCCTCTCGCATGTTCTCGGCAACGCGGTCGAGGCGTTCCTGCGCCTCGCGGCTCATCTCCTGGCCCTGCTGACGCGATTGCTGCTGCATGTTATTGGCAAGGCGCTCCGTCTCGCGGCGCAATTCGTCCTGATCGCGCTTCAATTTTTCGATGTGCCGCTTTTTGTCCTCGCCTTGCAGGTTGTCCTGTTGCCGGTTCTGGTTGGCGAGGTTTTGCTGGCGGCGGGCGAGGTCGCGGATGCGTTCGAGCGCTTCGTCCATCTGTCGATTTTGCTGGCCCTGCTGCCCGGCCTGCTGCTGCGTCTCGTACTTGTCTTTCGAAATGTCGAGTTCGAGGTCCATCAGTTCGGTCATGCGCTCCTCGGTGGCCCCGCCCTGACCGCCTTGCCCGCCCTGGTTCATCGCCACCTGCTGCTCCTTGTTGAGCGCGTCGGCGCGGAGCAACGCGGTGAGCGCCCGCCGCTCCGGCGTCAGCGCCTCCTTCAATCGGTCGGCAGTAAGGTCGACGACGGCTTTGTCCATCTCCTGCGTCGCCTCGCGGAGGTGCTCAACGATCTGCCGGTTGGTCTCGTTGCCCTGCAACTCCCGCGAAAAGGCTGTCGAGTTGATGCGTTCTTCGATGCTGGCCTTGAGATTCTGCTGCGCCTGCACCAAGCCTTTCAGCGATTCTTCGACCTCGTCTTCTTCCATCTCGCCCCGCTCGCGGTGCAGTTTCCATGTGGCGGCGATGATCTGCTGCTGGCTAAGGACGAGGCCGCTGGGCTGTCCGCCCTGCCCTGGCATATTGCTCGCCTGCCGGAATTCCTGATCGAACGGAATCACCTCGATGAAATACATGTCCGTCGATTCCGGCGCGTCGGCGTGGAAGTAGTCTTCGGCCTGAACGTAGTATGAGATCACATCGCCGGGCTGGAGGCTGTAATCTTCGAGGAAGAACAGGTGCTCTCCCATTACTTCGGTGGCTGTGGTCGTCGTGTCCGGCATCAGCCGCACCGTCTGTTCCTCGGCCCCGTTGACGGAAAACGCGAGGCGCACGTCTTTGACCCCGTAATCGTCCTGCACCGTGGTGGCGAGCAGCACCTCTTCGAGCGCATTCACCCGCACATCGCGCTGCGGGTCGGTGATGGTGATGTACGGCTTCTCGTCCTCAACGGGAACGATCTGGTATTCCGTCGGGAATTTGTTGTTTTTGTCGGCGGCGTCGGTGAGGCGAAGGGTATAGAAACCTTCCTCCTGCAAGGCGAGGCTCCCACGAAAACGCCCGTCACCTGCGGGGTTGAGTGGAATCGTGCGGCCATCGTCCAGCACCATTTCCGCCGTCTCCACCGAGCCGGTCGTCTGCACATTCAGAATCACCGTCGAGCCTTTCAGCCCCCGGATGTCGCCCATGCCTTCCTCAACGCGAGCGGGCAGGCCGGTGTACTCCGGGAAGCGATACGTTACATCGATCTGTGCAACATCGGGGAATTCGTAGAGACGGATGGTATACGGATCCGACTTCCGCTCGCCGACTTCGACGTAATACTGGATCGGCTCCTGAATGCTGTGGAATTCTTGCAGAAACGCCGGTTCGCCCAATCCTTTACGCATCGGCTCCTTCTGCCACTCGCCATCCCCTTCTTTGTAGACGAGAATCACGTCGCGGTCCGACTCGTCGCGCAATGTCACCAG
The DNA here is from genome assembly GCA_035312345.1 of Rhodothermales bacterium. Lineage (GTDB taxonomy): Bacteria > Bacteroidota > Rhodothermia > Rhodothermales > DATGCC01 > DATGCC01. The sequence continues at coordinate 11,064 of DATGCC010000478.1, read as the reverse complement.
TATTTCCTGCGACGCGCCTTTTTCGATCTCCGCATCGCCCGGCTCGACGGTCATAAACGGCTGCACGGGTGTCGTCAACGAGGCGAGGCTGATGTTGGAATCGGAGACATTGATTTTGTCGAAAACCGTATAGCCGTAGATCAGGAAGACAGCGAGAAATGCGATGGCGCTGTAGCCAAGCAGGCGCTCGCGCTTCTGGTCGATGACCGTTGTGAGCGGCACGGCTCGCGTCTTGTGCACCGCGTCGTCGATGAGACGATCTACCAGTCCGCTGTGATCTTCTCGCAGATGCGCGGTGTTATCCACCTCGACAGCGCTGTTGAGCCGGTCTTCCAGCCCTGGAATTTTCTCTTCGACGTACAGCGCGATTTGCTGGTCGCTCAGCCGCTTGAGCAGCGGACGAGCCAGGTATTGCACGAGCACACCCGTTACGAGCACACCCGCCACGACCAGCCCGATGAGCAGATGCACCGGACGCATCGGAACGGTGGTGTAAAGGAGCAGCAGCACCGTCGCGCAGCCCAGTAGCACCAGCAGCACCAGCGCGCCGCCCTGCAGTAGCGCCCGCCGCCGCCACCGCCTGCGGATGTCGTCAACCAGTCCTTTGATGTTGTACGTCGAGGTCATCGTTCGCCCTCTGCAATATTACGTTGGGTAGAGACGCCCCGCCGGGGCGTCTCTAGGTTAGATTCACGTCGCCCGCACACGTTTCGTGCCGATGACGCGATTTGCCAGGACCGTTTCCAGCACGAACAAGCCGATCACTAGAAAGATCAGATAACGCCATAGCTTTTGCTCTTTCTCAGCATCCTCCACGATCAGCGCGGCAGCCTCCGGCGTCTTGGCAACTTCGTCCGACGGAGCTACCACGGAGGCGTAGACTTCTTCCTCATCCCGTGCCTCCAGCACCGACTCACGGGAATCAACATTGACGGAGAAAGGAAAGGTGATACTGCCCTGCACGGCGACGTAATGGCCCGGCACCTCGACCTCCCGAAAGAAACCCGTGCCCGTTGAGTCATTAGTGACTTTGAAAACGTTGCCATCGGGCGTCCGCACGTCCCATTCGGCACCGGGCGCGCCAATGAGCGGCACCACCTCACCGACGGTAAACTGCCGCCGCGTATCGGAGGTGCTCAGGCCATACTTCGCCAGTTGGTAAACGAACGGCACGAAGAGTTCGTCGATCGAGAGATTGGTCCATTGCATGCTGAATGTGGACGTGTAAACCAGCACTTTGCCACGCCCCAAACGTCGTTCAAGTAAGAACGGATCACCGGTATCGTACCTGCCGAGCACCACCGCTCCTGAATCCGGCTCGACGCGCACATAGCGACGGAATGCGGGCCGCAGGATGGCACTGCCCGACGAAGCCAACGGCTCGAAGATCGGATGCCGCCAATCTACCTCACCAATGATGGCCTCCACTGATATCAGCGACCGCGCCGAGACCACATCGCGGGCCGTGCCGATGCCGAGGGTTTGCAACGTACTCGACAGCGCCTGCACATTCGTTCGCTGGCCGAAGGACAGTACCACGCTGCCGCCTTCTTCGACATATGCCCGCAACGCCGCTGTCTGCGTCCCTGTCAGCGAGCCGACGTTGGCGATAAAAACGACATTCTGCCCGCGCAAACCACTCCGCGAGAGCCGTTGCGTGCCACCCGTTTCAAAGTCATACAATGCTGTCTCTCCAAGCGCAAAGGCGTTACGCAGGAAAAAGGCATCAGTGCGTCCGCGCCCGCCTTCGTCCACCACCAGCAGCGACGGACGGGCAGCGACATCGTAGGTGAAGTAGTACTGGTTATCGACCAGCAAATCATCGTCGCCCAAGGTCAACGCGCCCTGGAAAAAGCCTTCGCGGGCGGCGCGCTGCTGGAAGGTCACCTGGCTCGTCGGCGTAGCAGGCAGGGTTTTCTGCTCTACGGTTTGTCCATCAAGAATAAGACTGGCGGCTTTCGACTGTTCGACGCTCGCACCCTGCGCAGCAACGCGGGCATCGTACCGCAACGCCACCTGGCTACCAGTGCGTTTCTTGGTCAGATCAAACGCTTCCACGTAGGCATTGTTGACCTCGCCACCACCAATTTTTACAGGGATGAACGTGATGCTGTTATCGAGCTTCCAGTTGTCGAGCGCGCCGGTCCAGCCGCCACGTTGAAAGTCAGAAATGAGCACGACGGTCTGGTTGGTGTGCCGGGCATCTTGGAGCACCTCGGCGGCGCGGCGGAGCGGGTTGTAGAAGTCTGTGGCGCGGTTGCTGGCATCCAGCGCATCAATCACATTGCGGTGGAGCGCGAGATCGTCGTCCAGCGGCGTCAGTTGTTGTACGTCGTCGGCAAAGGCGATGATGGCAAACTCGTCGTTGCCCTCAGCGGCATCAAGTCGGTCGAGCGCGGCCTGTTTGGCCTGATCCAGCAAGTCGCCCGCCTGCATGCTGTACGAATGGTCAATCAACAGCACGATAGATTGATCCTCGCGCTGCGATAGAAAGGGTAGTTGCTCCTGCGGCAAAAACGGACGCGCAAACGCCAGCGCCAGCAGCGCAAACATCGCCGCCCGAATCGCCAACAGCAGCAGATCACGCAGCCGCCGTTTCTTGATCAACTCCTTCGGCGTAGCCTTCAAAAACATCAACGACCCAAACGGCACCTTCTTCGCCCGCATCTTGCGCACGAAGTGGAACAGCACCGGCAGCACCGCTGCGCTGATCGCAATCAGGAAAAGAGGGTTGATGAAGGACACGGAGTTAAAAGATTGAATGATGAATATCGAACAAGGAGTGTAGAATGTTGAAGTGAAAGCGCAGCTTCACGCTAGTAAAGACCATTCCTTCTACAATCAACAATCCATGTTCTTCATTCGATATTTCATTTGCGTTTTCGGGCAGCGAGGTAGTTAAACAGCGCAAAGTCCAGCGGCTGATCTGTCGTCAGCACCGAGTAGTCGACGCCGAGAAGGCCGCATTCTTTGCGCAACCGGTTCTGAAAGTGGTTGAGGTTTTCGAGGTAAAGCTCCTTGGCTGTTTCCGCTTCGATCAGCATCTTTTCACCCGTTTCCATGTCCTCGAACTCGACAATGTCGTTGAACTCGAAGCGCATTTCTTGCGGGTCCATCAGGTGAAAAACCATCACTTCGTGGCCTTTGAAGCGGAAGTGTTGCAAGCCATCTATAAGCGCGGCGGGATCGTCGAGCAGGTCGGAAATCAGAACGACGAGGCCGCGTTTGCGTTGCTGCTCGGCGAGATCGTGCAGGGGTTTGCCAAGGGCGGTGTGCTGGCCCAGCTCGGCACGCTCCATCTCGGTAAGCAGCAGGTTCAAATGCCCTTTCGTGCTTCGCGGCGGGATACGGGTGAGCACCTTGTCATCGAACAGCGTCAGGCCCACGGCATCGCGCTGCCGCACCATCAAGTAGGCCAGCGACGCGGCAAGGTAGAACGCATAATCCAGCTTCGTCACGCCCGCCGAGGTGTAGCCCATCGAGTGGCTGATGTCCACCAGCAGGTTGAGGCGCGTGTTGGTCTCGTCCTCGAATTCCTTGACGTAGTAGCGATCCGAGCGGGCGTAGAGCTTCCAGTCCACATGCATCAGGTCGTCGCCGGGCATGTACGGGCGGTACTCCATAAAATCGACGCTGAAGCCTTTGTAGGGACTCCGGTGCAGCCCTGCCACGAACCCCTCCACCACACCCCGCGCCAGCAACTCCAGGTTGGAGATGCGCGAGAGGACATCAGGCTGTATGAAGCGGGTCGCCGCCTGCATCATTCAATTGCGGATTTTGGATTGCGGATTTTTCTTTTCATCTCTCTTTCCTCATTCACTCCGCAATGCTTTCACAGGATTTGACAGCGCGGCTTTGATCGACTGATAGCTCACCGTCAGCCAGGCGATGAGGAGCGTGGCTCCGCCCGCCAGCAGGAACGGCACTGGGCCAATGGTGGTGTGGTAGACAAACTTGTCGAGCCACTCGGCCATGGCGAAGTAAGACACCGGCACGGCGATGATGAAGGCGAGGCCGACAAGCGCGGCGAACTCCTTCGAGAGCAGCATCACGATGCCGGGCACACTTGCGCCGAGGACTTTGCGCACGCCGATCTCCTTGGTCCGCTGCATGGTCATAAACGAGGCAAGCCCGAAGAGTCCCAGGCATGCGATGAAGATCGCCAGGAACGTCACGTAGCGCACCACATCGCTCAGGTTCTGCTCGCCCTGGTAGATCTCGTTCAGGTCGTCGTCCAGAAAGCTGTACAGGAACGGGCGGTTCGACACTACCTGTAGCCACGTCTGCTCCATGAAGCTGACGGTTTCGGATACCCGCTCGGGGCTGACTTCGGCGACGATGGTGAAGTAGTTGGGTGGGTTGATGCGGAACAGCATCGGCGATATTTCGCGGTACATCGGCTCGAAATGCAGATTTTTGTAGACACCGATGACACGGCCCTGGATGACTTCGGTGTTCTGGTTGTCCTGTATTCCGGTCCGCCATTCAACCTCGGCCCCTACGGGATCGCTCAAGCCCAGCAACTCGACGGCTGCCTCATTCAGCATGAACGCTTCGGTCGAGTCGGTGCTTCGGTTGGCGTCGAAGGCGCGACCGTCCAGCACTTCGATGCCCATCGTCTCAATGTAATTGTGGTCGATATCGACAGTGACAGCTTCCTGAAATTCACCTTCCTGCATGGCATCTGTGCGGACGCGATTGATGCCGCGCAACTGGCCGGGAACGTTCGAGGCGGCAGCGACCTGCATGATGTTGGGATGCTGCTCGTATTCGCGCTTGAGCAAATCGACCACTCGCTCGCGCTCGTCTGGGGGCAGTGGCAGCGGAACCACCATGCGTTGTGCCCGCTCGAACCCGGCAGGCGCGTTGCGGATAAAGTCGATCTGGTTGTAGATGATGGCGCTGCAAACCAGGAAAATGATGGACACAGCGAATTGCGTGACGACAAGCGCCTTCCGTAGCGTCGTGCCCCCGCTCGCCTGGAACGTGCCTTTCAGCACCGTCACCGGGCGGAACGCCGAAAGATAGAGCGCCGGATAGCTGCCCGAGAAGATACCGACGAACAACGTAATGCCGAGCAACACCGTCACGATTAGCGGATCGGCGAACGTGCTCAGCCCCAGCGATTTGCCTGCGAGATTGTTGAACACGGGCAAAACAAGTGCAGCAATCGCTACGCCCACGATCAGCGCAAGAATCGCCAGTAGCATCGACTCGCCAAGAAACTGTCCGACCAAGTCAGACCGCTCGGCCCCCAACACCTTGCGCATCCCCACTTCCCGCGCCCGGTTGGCACTCCGGGCCGTAGCAAGGTTCATAAAGTTGATGCACGCGATGATGAGCGTCAGCAACGCAATCGCGGAGAAAATGTAGATGTAGGCAATGTTACTGTTCGTCTCAATCTCGTTGAGCAGACGCGAGTGCAGGTGAATGTCCGTCAGGGGCTGGATGAACAGGGACTGGACGAATTCGCGGTCCTGGTCGCTGGTGTATTGCTGAAAAACCGCAGGCACCTGCGCCTCCAACTCAGCGATCTCCGTGTCTTTACTCAACAGGAGGTACGTGTAGAAAGCTGTAACTGTATAGTTGGTAAGGAATTGGTTAGCGTTCGGCCCGAACTGCTCACGCAACGTGGGAATGGATCCGAGCAGATCAAAATGAAAGTGCGACTGGTCCGGCACATCCTTGATGACACCCGTAATTTGCAAATCTACCACATCGGGCGCGAATTCAATACCGAGTGTCTGCCCCACAATGTCGGTCGTGCCGAAGTATTTCTGCGCAGCGGTCTCGGTAAGCACCACCCGATGGGGCCCCATCAGCGCTGTCGCTGGGTCGCCCTCAATGAACTCGAAGGTGAACACATCAAAAACGGTCGAGTCCACCCACATCAGATTTTGCTCACGGAAGCGCTCGTCGTCTTTCACCAGCCAGACCGACCCGCCGAATGGTTTCAAGAGCCGTGCCGCCTGCTCAACGTCCGGCACATCCTTGATGAAGGCCTGCGCCCAGCCGCCTCCCACACTCGGGTACTGAAATGTCCGGTCGCCCGACTCTGTCTCCACTGCCAGGCGCACGATGCGGTCGGCGTTGTCGTGGAAGCGGTCATAGCGCAACTCATCCTGCACGAACAGCAGAATCAGCAGGCAGCACGCGATGCCGAGTGCCAGCCCCAACACGTTGATGACCGCATACCCCTTGTGCCGCCCCAGATGCCGCAACGCGATTTTCAGGTAGTTTTTGATCATAGCTCTCAGCTTTTAGCCGTCAGCTTTCAAGGTGAAGGAACGGTCTGTTTTCAGACACTGAAAACTGACCGCTGATCGTTATTATTCACTCCTTAGCGCATTTACAGGATTTGCCAGCGCCGCCTTAATCGACTGGTAACTCACCGTTAGCCACGCAATGAGTAGCGCCAAACTGCCTGCCAGGATAAACGTACTCATGCCTATGTTGATATGGTAGGCAAACCCATCGAGCCAGCGGTGCATGGCGAAGTAGGCAACGGGCACGGCAACGACGAAGGCAATACCCACCAGCAGCGTCACTTCCTTCGAGAGCAACAGCACAATGCTGCTAACAGAAGCCCCTAATGACTTGCGCACGCCGATCTCTTTGGTCCGCTGCTCTGCCGTGAACGACGCCAGCCCGAACAGGCCCAGGCAAGCAATGAACACGGTCAGCACCGCGAAGAAGCCAAGTAACGTACCCAGCACCGCCTCACCCTTATAAAGTTGGTCGAAGTCTTCGTTGAGGAACGAGTAATCGAAGAGATAGCCGGGCACCATCTGCTCCCACGTCTGACGCATGGAGGCGATGGTGGCCGGGATGTCGTCGGTCTGGATACGCACCACCGCGAAGAACCAGAACTGCGTGAACCCCATGATGGTTGGCGCAATGGGTTCGTGGACGGACTGACTGTGAAAATCCTTCACCACACCGACAATCTGCGCGGGCGGATTGTTGGCATTGCCCCCCGTAAACCGCATTTCCTTGCCCACCGCCTCCTGCGGGTCGTCCCATCCAAACGACCGTGCCGCCGTCTCGTTGATGAGAAACGCCCGCGTAGAATCGAGGCTGTATTCCTTCGACAGATCGCGCCCGGCAGCCATCTCCATACCCATCGTCTCTACGAAGTCGAAGTCGGTGGCATAGAGCTGCACCTGCCAGCTTGCATCCATCGGAGCCTCCTCTGGGCGCACGGTGGCCTGGTTGATCAACCCGGCTGGAACGCTGATGGACGCCGACGCGCTGAGCACATTCGGGTCGCGCAGGATGGCCTGCTTGTAGGCCGGAAACAGGTTGCTCGGTGTCGGGTCGGTAAGCTGAATGACAACGACGCGTTCCTTGTCAAAGCCAAGCTTGATGTTGCGAGCATATTCCATCTGGTTGTAAACGATGGTCGTGCTGATGATCAAAATCAGCGAGATGCCAAACTGGAACACGATGAGCGTCTTGCGCAATGTGCCAATGCCGCCTGTGCCCGTGCGGGTGTCGCCTTTCAGCACTTGGGCCGGGCGAAACGCCGAGAGAAAGAAAGCCGGGTAGCTACCCGCCAGCAAACCAGCAAAAAGCGTCACGCTGAGCAAAAGAAGCAAGAAGCCTGGCTGCATGATGTCGCCGAAGCTGATGACTTTGCCCGTCAAGGTATTGAATGGCGACAGGGCAAAGACGACCATCACAAGTGCAATCACCAACGCCACCAAGGCCAGCATCATCGACTCGCCGAGGAACTGCTGGATCAGGTTGCGTCGGTGCGCACCGACGACTTTGCGCATGCCCACCTCCTTCGCCCGCTGCGCCGACCGTGCCGTTGCGAGATTCATGAAGTTGACGCAGGCGATCAGCAACAAAAACCCGGCAATGGCGAGGAAGATGTAGACCGTGCCTACTTCGCCGTTGGCTTCGATCTCGTTTTCCAGATGTGAATGCAGGTGGATGCTTGTAATTGGTTGCAGATAGGCCCGCGGCTGCACGCCGCCCTGCAAGGCATTCGGCGGCACATGGGCTTCGATGAAGGCCGGAAATCGTGCCTCCAGTGTGGCAGGATCGGTCCCTTCTTCCAGCAACAGATAGCTGTAAGAAAACGGAAAGGGAGCCGTGAGCGCGTTGAGCAGATACAATTGGTTCGGGTCCTCCATCGACACGAACGACGCCAGAAAATCGAAGTGGAAATGGCTGTTCTCCGGCATATCCGCCATAATGCCGGTCACCTCGAAATCGTACTGGTTGTCCAGCGACATGATTTTGCCGAGTGGATCTTCCCCCTTGAAATACTTCTCTGCCATCGACTCAGAGATAACAACCGTGAAAGGCGCGACGAGGGCCGTCTGCGCGTTACCCCGCGCCAGGGGAAGGTCGAACATATTGAAGACGTTGGAGTCGGCAAATGCCCAGCGTTTCTCTGAGAAATGTTCGTTCTGATAGCTAACCATCCACGTCTGGCGCGGCGGTTTGAAACGCACGGCCTGCTCCACTTCGGGGAATTCCTCTAGCATCTGCGTCGTCCACACCGGCGGCGATTGTGCGGTACGCTGCGTCCCCTCGCCTGCCTCAATGTCCAGCGCGATGCGGTAGATGCGATCGGCGTCGGGATAATGCCGGTCGTAGCTAAACTCGTCCAGCACGTAGAGCATAATCAGCGTGAAACACGCCAGCCCAATCGCCAACCCGGTGATGTTGATCAACGAGTACCCCTTGTGCTTACGCAGATTCCGCAACGCGATTTTTAGGTAATTTTTTAGCATGGATACTATCCTCGTCACCCAGGGTTAAGGGGGATGGGAGTTTGGGAGGCTGGGGGTTGAGCGGGTTTTCCAACACCCGCCTCCACGACGTTTACACCAGACCAGAAGCGGGTTCGCGCACCTGCTCAAGCAGTCGGTCGATGATATCCTCGACGCTCACCTTTTCCGACTCGGCGTAGAAGTTGGTCAATACGCGATGACGCAGCACAGGATACGCCAGCGCTTTAATATCCTCGATGGCTACATTGTAGCGCCCCCGGAAAACAGCGCGCACCTTACCGCCAAGCAGTAGATATTGCGTGGCTCGCAATCCGGCTCCCCAGCCCACCCAGTTCTTGACAAAGTCGAACGCGTTCGGATCGGTGGGGCGGGTGCTGCGCACGAGGTTGACGGCAAACTGCGCGACGTTCTGCGGCACATAGACTTTTTTGACCAACTGCTGAAACGCCAGAATATCGTCGCCGGAAAGCACCGTTTCGAGGTCTTCCTGATCGCGGGAGGTCGTCGCCATCGCCACGGCCAGTTCTTCTTCAGCAGAGAGGTAGTCGATGACGATGTTGAACATGAAGCGGTCGAGTTGCGCTTCGGGCAGCGGGTAGGTGCCTTCGAGTTCGATGGGGTTTTGCGTGGCGAGGACGAAGAACGGTTTCTCCAGCACTCTTCGCTCGCCGCCAGTCGTCACCTGGTATTCCTGCATCGCTTCGAGCAGGGCCGCCTGCGTCTTGGGCGGCGTACGGTTGATCTCGTCGGCCAGGATGATGTTGGCGAAGATCGGTCCCTTGACAAAATGAATCTCGCGGTGCCCCGTTGAGCGATCATCTTCGATAATCTCGATGCCCGTGATGTCGGCAGGCATGAGGTCGGGCGTGAACTGGATGCGTTTGTATGAGAGATCCAGAATCTCGCCCAGTGACTTAATGAGCAGTGTCTTCGCCAGCCCCGGCACACCCGTAATCAGGCAGTGCCCGCCTGCAAACATCGCCATCAGCACCTGTTCAATGACCTCCTCCTGCCCAACGATGCGCCGCCGGATCTGGCTGAGGATCTGTTCCTTGCCCTGCTGCAAGCGCTCCAGCATGGCTTCGTCCGAGGGTGTCGGTGCTCCGTTCGTGCCGTGGTTGGTCTGTTCCATAGTCCGGGTTCGTAAAACGTGAAACGTAAAACGTAAGGGTGCTAGTCGTTGGTGTAGAGAATTTCATGGAGAAAACTGGCTTCCTCCAGGCTGGTTGCCTGTACATCTTGATGAGACAGGCTGCCATTTACTTGATACGGCTGTTGCTGTTCACGAATGGTGTGCTGCCGCTGTTGCGGTACCATCGCCAATATCAAGCGGATGATTTCAGATAACACCTGCATACGATGTGCTGCCACAGCTTGGCCTAATACATGACGCGCATCATAATACCAAGTACGGCTTTCGCGGGCGGAGCCAAGTGCATATTCGTAAAAACGCGCGCGGTCCTTTCCCGTACCACGCGAGTAGCCTTCTGCCAGATTAGCCCCCACAGATCCCAGAGAACGGTATAGCTGATCTGCCAGACTGCGTGTGCGTCGATCCTGCATAAGTTTGGTCACATCATACCATCCCATCTCGGCAGCGAATAAGCTCAGCCGATAAGCCTTCATCTTCCACAAGGAATCCAGCCTGATCTCATCTGGCACCGATAATACCCACTCCTCATAGCTTGTCGGCTTCATATCGCTCCTCGCAGTTTACTACTTAGAAATAGCACATTGCCCTCATCAAGCACTCTTACGTTTTACGCAATACGTTTTACGCTAATGCGTCAGCGCGTACATGACGAAGTTGATGCCCATCTGAAAGCTGATCGTCGAGGCGTCCTCGAAGTTCTGGTCCGGCCATTCCCACCCGTCGCCGATGTCCTGGTTGTAGTTGGCGAGAGCCATCATGCGACCATTGTCATCGAAGAGGGCGTAGTAGGTGTCGTCGAACTTGGTGAAGCCGCCCTGCCACCCGCCACTCACATTGGAGGGGGCCTCTACGGGATCAATGTCGTAATAGATGCCCCAGATGGCATGATCGGGCGGAATTTCGATGGGATCCTTGTCTGGGAAGACGCGCTTCATCTCCATAATCATGTTGCGCAACTCCCGATCTCCTCGAAAGTCGTCGAAGAGCAGGAAGCCACCGCGCAGCAGGTATTCGCGCAGGTTTTCAACCTCTTCCTCGGTCATTGTCCAGTAGCCGGGTTCACAGAGGTAGAGGACAGGATACTCGAAGATGCGGTCGTCTTTCAATGTCAAAACCAGCGCCTCGCCATCCACATGGATCTTGGTGGTGCGCTCCAGCGCTTCG
>DATGCC010000477.1:0-4539 GCA_035312345.1 Rhodothermales bacterium | reverse complement strand
TGTATTGCTGCTCTCCAAAGACTTCACGCGGCTGGTGATGATCGCATTCGTGCTCGCCGCTCCCCTCGCCTATCTGCTCATGGATCGATGGCTTCAGGCGTTTGCCTATCGCATTGAGATCGGCGTGGGGCCCTTGTTGCTGGCAGGGATCGCGGCCCTGCTCATCGCGCTCGTCACCGTGAGCTACCAGTCAATGAAAGCCGCACTGACTAATCCCGTCGATAGCCTCCGTTACGAATAACGACAGCGTTTTCTACTCTTCGGGCGTCGCATTGTCACTGCCAAAGCGTGGCAACGCAACCCCCACCTGCTCGCCGAATTGCTCGGATAACTCGACAACTTGCGGGAAGGTATCGGAGACATAGTCCCACACCGTCGGCACCACGGTCGAGACGGGTTCGTAGAGTGCAGATGTCTCTTCGGTTTCTTCAGACGGCACCTGCACGTAGCCCAGCACGAGAAAGGCGACACTCAGAATAAGGGCAGCCTTAAAAGCACCAACAGCGCCACCCAACAGCCGGTTCACGGAGGTAAGCCGCAGCACGCCGACCAGGGCTTCTACCATACGGACGAGCGCAAAGACCACGACCTGCACCACCAGAAATACCAGCACAAACCCGGCCAGCGGCGAAATATCGGGCGAGATGCCGAGGCTGGTTTCGAGCATGCCGCCGGCTACTTTCATGAATTGCAACGACAACAAAAAGGCGACGATAAAGCCGACAAAGCTCAACACTTGCTTGATCAGCCCTGAGCGCCACCCGATGATAAGGCCCCCGGCCAGCGCAACAAGAATGATGATGTCTAAGGTGTTCATTCAGTTTTCGACCAGGATGCTTCGGACCAGTTCGTTGATGCGACGGCCATCGGCACGGCCCCGTAGGCGCTTCATGGCGGCTCCCATCACCTTGCCCATATCCTGCGGCGAGGTGGCCCCGGTAGCGGCGATGACTTCATGCAGCACCTTACGAATGGCATCGTCGTCAAGTTGCTCCGGCAGATAGGTGTCGATAATCTCTAGTTCCTCACGCTCCTTGGCTGCAAGGTCCTCACGCCCGGCTTCTTCGTATTGCGCCATGGCGTCGCGGCGCTGCTTGGCCTGCTTCTGGATAACCGCCATTTCCTGCTCTTCGTTTAGCGTAGCCTCACCGCCCGTACGCTCTTCGATTTCTTTTTCGAGCAACGCGGCCCGCAAGGCCCGGATGGTACGCAAACGAACCGCATCTTTGGCACGCATGGCTGCTTTCAATTCTTCGTTGAGTTTATCCTTGAGCATGATTCTTTGTGTCAATGAAAGGGATGATACGTCCGCAAGATAAAGCTTCGCGGCATGGCATCAAAAAAGCAGAAACCGTTCGACAGTTTCTGCTTCTCGAATCTTTTACGACCCATGCGGCTCCATCAGCGTAGCACAAACCGGATAGCCAGCACGCCAATCCCGCCCTGCATGACACCAAGCGCGATGGTCGAGCGGGTGTCGAGAGCGCGTATCTCGGAGCGCAGGGTTGGATCGGTGGTTTCCCGGTAGCGATCATCCAGACGGTCTGCCTGAAACTTGTAATGAACGGCGAGCGCTCCCGCCCCCAGGGCGACGACAGCCGCTGTATAGTCGATCCAGCGATGGCGCTTGTGGGGCGGCTCCCATTCGACTTCTGTGGCCGTTGTAGTTTCGGGTACGACGGGACGCAACGTTAGCACTGTGCGGTTCCAGACCTCCTCCCCGGCCTCCACGTGCTCGATCAAATAGCCAGGCCGCTCGACGACGAAGCCATTATCGGGCACCTCCTCCAGCGTGAACTGAACGGGCGTTTTTCCCACTAGCAGCTTTTCTCCATCCGAATCGACAGAGACCGAAGCGCCAAAAGGAATCGATTCTATTTTGTAGTGATACGGAAAGGGCAAATCCAATTCGAGCGTGTCGCCGAGCTGTGCCGTAAAGGCAACCTCTAAAGGTTCAATGGACCATAGACCATGGCCCGGTGGCAACAGACGTAGATGTCGGGTACCAACGGGCACAAGAAAACGACCGGTCTCAGCTGTACCCAGGAGCAGAGAATCTGCATATACCGTCGCCCCCGGCAGGTTGGTCTGCACCAGTGTCACGACGGACTCCTGAGCCTGTACGGGTAGCGTGATAAGGACCAGCAGCAGCACGCCTAAACTAACACGGGATGTCATCTTCATAACTTATTGCCCTGACGCGACGGGACCGCCCGTCGGGGTCGGTTTAAAAAGGTACACGTAGCGGGGTTCAGAGAGCACGACAAGGTGCCCGCCGCTAGCTGCCATCGCTGATTTGACACGCCCTTTTAACTCGTGTTGCCATTGTACCACCCCATCGGCGGGGTTGAGGCCGAAAAGCATTTTCCCCATCGTGCCGATGTAAATGGTGTTGGGCGTAATGAGCGGGGCCGCTGTAATAGCCGCGTCGTCTTTGAAGGTCCAGCGTTCCGCACCGGTATTCGCATCTAGCGCCCGCACCACGCCATCCGATGCACCAAAGATGACCAGATCCTTATCCACCGCGGGCGGGGCGAAGCGAATGGTCGTATCAGGAAGACTGAAATCCCAGGCGGTGTTGCCCAGGGCATCCAAGGCGACAAAGCGTGCGCGGGTCGTCGGAATGAAAATATGGGTCTCGTTCGCAGCTACAGAGGTGTAGACGGGCTTGCCCAATGCCGTTGTCCATTGTACCGCCCCGTCGACCGGATCTAACGCGACCACACCGCCCTGATCGTCAATAATGATAATCCGTCCATCTGAGAGCAGCGGCGTGGCATGAATAGTGATATCATCCCCCAGCGCGGTTTCCCAGACAGGTTCTTTGCTATCGCTCCGATACCGCCGCACGGTAGCATCCGCATCCACCGCTACCACGCCATCACCTACAGCCAAGAGCCCGGTTTCTACGGGTGTCCCTTTTACTTCCCACGCTTTCTTACCTCTCCGCAGGTTGTAGGCCGTGAGGGCCCGCCGCCCATCTGCCACCGGCACATACATCAAATCTCCAACAACCAGCGGCGTCCCATCAATGGCATCGCCAAAGTTCTCGACCCCGGCTTTCTTTCCGGTCTCCAGGTTGATCCCGTGCACTTCGCCTTTGCGCGTCGCAACGAGCATTACATTGCGAAGCACCAACGGGGACAGCGGGCCAAAACCGGCTCCCGCATTGTAGATCCAAGCTTCTTCCAGCGGCGCATCTATCGGGTCGGCGGTGACGTGCTGCCGTTCCGCAGAAGCTCCTTCGGTGCGCCAGCCCTCTTTATCACTCAGTTCCAGGTAATCCACCTGGAGCGTGCGGCAACCAGCCAACAGCAGCAGGCAAGCCCCCAGCGTCATCCAGGTTATGCGTCTGAATGGATTCATTCCGAAATACGTTGATACAACGGTCATAGGGTTGGTGTCATTTCGCTCACTTCGTTCGCTGTCAGGTGCGCCTGAGGCGCGTCATTGGTCATTGGAAAAGTTATGCTTGTCATTGACTCATGACGTGAGCGAAGCAAACCTCATGACCTCCTAAAAATCCCATCCAAAGAAGAATTGCTTGAACAGCTTGTCATCGCGCTCGCGGAACCCATCGCGGAAGCGGTAGCCTACATCGTAGCGCAGCACGAAGCCGCCAAACAGGTTCATCCGCAGGCCCAGCCCCGCCGAACCAAGCGTCTCTCCGGTTTTAAGCTGCGACTCTTGCTGATAGTAGTCTTCGTTCCAGGCGTGCCCGGCATCGACAAAAGCCGCTCCCCGGAGGTTGGCTATGCCAAAAGGAGCCAGGATGGGCAAGAAGACCGAGGGAGCCTTGACCAGCGGAAAACGGAGTTCATGAGAGGTGAACCACATCTTCTGCCCCCGCACGCTGAAGAGCCGGTAGCCGCGTAGATCCCAGCTCCCCCCCATAAAATACAGCCGTGCCTCGCGCCCTTCGTTCATGCGAGCCGTGCCCCACGAGGCAAAGGTGATATTCGGGGTGATGCGGAGATAATGGCGCACATCCGCGATGAGCGAGATGTAATTGACGTTGGAGTAGCGCACATCGGACGTGTAGGCCGCCGTAAGCTTGGCCCGCCAGCCCTCGACCGGGCCATTCATCCCGTAGAGCGAATTGTCGTGCACCAGCGAAATGGAGTTGGAGAGCAACAACGCCTGCCGCTCGATATTACGGATCGGGACCTCTTTATCACTCCAACTGAGTGACGTGCTCAACTCGATCCGGCGAAACATGGAAAGCGGATAGCTCACCGCGCCGAAGCCGCCCAGCACCGATTCGTAGAACACCGGATACTCAGCCGCGGCATCCGGCTCTGTGATATCGTAGCGCCGCCCTCCGTACCGATACAGCCCGTAGCCGATGTTGGCCCGCCGGTGCAGTTGATACCGCGATACAGCCACATTCAGGCTTTTCAGGAAATCATCCGTACCTTGTGACGTGTTGTAGAGTGCCAGATACAAATGATCGTCGCCGAGCATGTCTGAGAAAGCCATGACCGCCCCGCCCGTGGTGCCCCAGACGGCGTTGTCGCTCACCTGCCCCTGTGCGATGTC
>DATGCC010000476.1:0-8461 GCA_035312345.1 Rhodothermales bacterium | reverse complement strand
CGATCCTGGACCGCATTGCCTACATCGTGGATGAAATGGCAGGCATCCAGGCGCATCGCGGCGATGGCTACGTGGCCGCCATTCCGGGCGGCGACTCGCTCTGGCAGGCCGTGGCGGCCGGGCAGATTGAGGCATCGGGGTTTCGGCTCAACGGCGTGTGGGCTCCCTGGTACACGCTGCACAAGCAGTTCGCTGGTCTGCTGGACGCCTACGGATATACCGGCAACGAGCAGGCCCTCGCTGTGGCGCGCCGACTGGCCAACTGGGCCATTGCAACGACGGACGGGTTGAGTGAGGCGGACTGGCAACGCATGCTCGCGTGCGAGTACGGCGGCATGAATGAGGCCATGGCAAATCTCTATGCGGTCACGGGCGAAGAAAAATACCTGACGCTCAGCCGCCAATTCCACGATCTCGCGGTGTTGCATCCTCTGGCAGAAGGGGTGCCCAACCTGACGGGCCTGCACGCCAACACGCAGATCCCGAAAGTGATTGGTGTTGCCCGGCAGTACGAAATCATCGGCGACGACTCACTCAAAACCATCGCCAACTTTTTCTGGCAACAGATGGTGGACGAACATTCGTACGTCATTGGCGGCAACAGCATGGGCGAATACCTGGGCGAACCAGGAGAACTGGCCGACCGCCTCGACGCCACCACTGCTGAGACGTGCAACACCTACAACATGCTGCGGCTCACCCGCCACCAGTTCAGGATGGAGCCGAAAGCCCGCTACGGCGACTACTACGAGCGGGCACTCTACAACCACATCCTGGCCTCGCAGGAGCCGAACACGGGCATGTTCACCTACTACATGTCGCTCAAGCCAGGCCACTACAAAACCTATTCGACCCCGGAAGGTGCGTTCTGGTGCTGCGTTGGCTCCGGCATGGAAAACCATGTGCGCTACGGCGACGCGATTTATTTCCATGCCGGATCGGATCTCTATGTCAACCTGTTCATCGCATCAGAACTGGAATGGCTGGATCAGGACGTTCATATTCGCCAGGAGACCCAGTTTCCCAATGCACCCAGTACGCGACTCCTCGTCTCGACCGACGCGCCGAAGTCATTGCGTGTTCATGTACGCCATCCTTCGTGGGCAAAAGGAGCTTTGGAGGTTCAAATCAATGGCGAGCCGCATGAAGTGGCAAGCAGTCCCGGTTCCTTTCTGGTGCTGGAGCGGACGTGGCAGGACGGCGACACGGTAGACATCATCTTCCCCATGAAACTGCGCGCCGAAGCCATGCCGGACAATCCTGCGCGGGTAGCGCTCTTGTACGGCCCCATTGTGCTGGGCGGTGTGCTCGGCACACAGGACATGCCCGAGGGCGGGGCCTTTGCAGACAGTGATGTGCGCTACATTGAGGAGCCAACACCCGATGTGCCCGTGCTAGTAGCCGACCTCGAAGCGCTTGAGACATGGGTACAGCCCATAGCTGGTGATCCGCTCACGTTTCATACCGTTGGCGTGGGGCGGCCCCAGGATGTGATCCTCAAACCCTTCTACCGGATTCATAACGAGCGGTATTCCATCTACTGGGATGTGTTCGATGAGGCAGGGTGGCAGGCCGCCCAGCAGGACTATCAGGCCGCACGCGAACGGCAGCGCGCTATTGATGAAGCCACCGTCGATGTGATGCGCCTCGGCGAAATGCTCGGTGAACAGGAGCACCGTTTTGAGGGCGAGCACATCGAGAAAGGTGTGGCCTTCGGGAAGAAATACCGCGAAGCCCGGCGAGGTGGCTGGTTTGCCTTCGACATCGCAATCCCGCCCGAGCATCCGGCAGCCTTGCTATGCACCTACTGGGGTGGCGACCGGGGGCGACGCACCTTCGATATTCTGGTCAACGACACAAAGATCGCCACCCAAAGCCTCGACAACGAGACTCCCGGTTCTTTTTTTGAGGTCGCCTACGAAGTTCCTGCCTTGTTAACAGAAGGGAAGAGCAGCATTCGCGTTCGCTTTCAGGCGCACGAGGGCAACACGGCCGGTCGCGTGTTCGGATGCAAGTCACTGACAGTCAGCAAAGATTTATCCCTGGATCTCGAATAAGCATGGAAAACCCTTCGTTGACGATCCTCGAAACTGGGCGGCTTGTTCTCCGCAAGCTTACGTCAAATGATGCGGCTTTTATTCTGGATTTGCTCAACCAGTTGTCGTTTATCCGCTACGTCGGAGATAAAGGCGTCCGCACGCTGGAAGATGCGCGCCACTTCATTGAAAGCGGCCCTGTCCAGAGTTATCAACGCTATGGGTTTGGCCTGTATCTGGTTGAAGAGAAGCAGAGTGCCACGCCGATGGGCATCTGTGGTCTGCTCAAGAGAGAAACGCTGGAGGATTTCGATCTGGGCTTTGCCTTCCTGCCCACGTACTGGTCGCAAGGCTATGCTACAGAGGCGGGACAGGCCGTGCTCAACGCGGCCAAAGCCAATCATGGACTTCACCGGGTCGTGGCAATAACCAATGTTGATAATCATGCTTCCATGAGCGTCCTGGGCAGGCTCGGTTTTGCCTTTGAAGGGATGATGCAAATGGCCGAAGAGAAGCCCGAAATCAGGCTGTTTGGCAAGGCATTGGTATAGGGGCCATAGTACACGACAAAACTCATTTTGTCATGTCGAGCGTAGTCGAGACATCTCCCGGAGCAAGGTGCTAGTCATGGGGAGATCCTTCGGCAAGCTCAGGATGACAGCTTTTCCTTTTTTGTCGTGTACTATGGATAGGGGCACTATCAGGGCGCAAACTGTGCCACACCATAGGCTCCGCTCGTACGCCAGTCTGACTCTGTGGCATCCAGCCGCTCTTGTGCGGCCGCGTCAATGCCGACCAGAGTGTCGCTTTTGAGTGTTCGTAGAACCAACAGCGGAGCCGGGAAACCACGTACCGTCCCAGACAGCGGCACGCCGGGCGGCCAGACAGCATCGTTGGTGGACCTGCGGTAGTTGATGTCGCCTTTCGCAATGACCAGCGGTGCCTTTTTCATGGGTCCATACAGCCGAGGCGGGAGTTCCCACATGCGTCCTGCGGTGTTCCAGAAGAAATCGGGCACCACCGAGAGCCGCCCGGTGCCGAGGTGCTCTTTTAGTCGATTCGCCAGCCGTGCCGCCGTGCCGCCGTGTTGCGTCATCGCGTCGAGCATCATGTACACGTCGGCTACGATCACATCGCTCACGAGCACCGGCTGCATCTTTACATGCAACGTCACGGTTGCGGCGAGGTCTTTGGACAGCAGCAGATTAACGAAGGCAAAGTCGAGGGCCTGCTCGGTACCCGCGTTGTCCATGACGATGTGGATGTGGCCTGGTTCGGCGTTAAGCACATGTCGAACGACGTGCGGAACGTCATCTGCGAGCAGGTGCTCGTCGCGGGCGCTGGTGCCGAGAGCGGCGGTCTGCTTGAGGCTCAGGTCGATGCGGTTGCCCCAGAGCAGCGAGCGTAGCCCCGTTGCCAGCCGTTCTTCAAGCGTGCCAGATCTGTCGAGTGTCGCCGAGAGGGCTTCCCACAAGGCGGCGGATTCCATTTCTTCTCGCTTGAAAGGCGCAAACGGATCTCGCAACGTAGCCCAGTAGCGCCCGGCTTCCATCATCAGACGGTAGACCAGCATCTCGCAGAAAAACCATTCGGAATCGAGCCAGGTCACGCCCTCGTGCTGGGCAAAGCGTGGCGTCCACAGGTCGAAGTCGGGCGCAGGTGGGGCGAACAGCCGCAGAGGGGCATTGCCTTCTACTTCCTCGCCAAGTTGTTCGAAGGCATCTTTAACGCTAGCCGAATAGTCAGGATTGCGCTCGACGGTTTCCCGAATGATGCCGGGGACGCGCACGGCCATGGAGTGATGGGCAAAGGCATTGCTGCCATCGGTGCGAATGGGAGCGGGGGGAGGTTGGGTCACAGGGGCGAGGTTTTGAACAACGAATACCGCCGCTTGAATCCAGAGGACGAAGGCACAGATTCATCCTGCACCAACCTTTGTTTGATCTTCATCAACCCAAACTTATCCGGTGGTGCTCTTCCATGTGTTGAAAAGGAAACCTAAAACGTAAAGACGTAAAACGTAAGGGTGCCGATAGCGAGACGTCTCAGCGAAGCGCCCTTACGTTTTACGCAATACGTTTTACAATCGTGAGCCATCTCTATCAACATTTCCAGAAGCCCCACCACCTATCGCACCGGCGTCAGGCGGACGACATGGCCACCGCCTGGAGCCATTTTGGCGCTCAAGGTATCCTGCGCGGTCACGACTTGCTCCTGCTTCATCAGCCGGTCCGGGAAGTCAGCGGCTTCATAGGCATCGGCCCAGATCTCGGCGCGGTAGCGGCCTTCGCCGAGGAAGCCGAGCGGAATTTCCTGTGTGCGAGCCGTCCAGTCCGTCATGCTGCCCACGTACCAGTCGTCGCCGGAACGGCGGGCGACGGTGATGAAATTGCCGGGGTGGCCGTGTATGACTTTCGTATCGTCCCAGGTCGTCGGCACGAGTTTCAGGAAGTCGGTGCCTGCCGGGCTGCTGCGGTAGTTGTAGGGGCTGTCGCAGAGGACTTGCAACGCGCTCTCATAGACGACCAGCATGGCGAGTTGGTTGACCCGCGTGC
Source organism: Rhodothermales bacterium (assembly GCA_035312345.1). Classification (GTDB taxonomy): domain Bacteria; phylum Bacteroidota; class Rhodothermia; order Rhodothermales; family DATGCC01; genus DATGCC01. Next base: position 3,870 of record DATGCC010000476.1, on the reverse strand, counting down.
CCATCACGTTGGGTGCCGGATTTTCCGTTTCAAAGGTCTCTTGCGTGCGGTTGCGAAAGCCGCCGGGCGTGAAGTCCATTTCGCCGAGCAGGCCGCGGGTGAACGGGATCGTGACTTTGTGCTCCGGGGTGATGCGGTCGCTCCACTTCGAGTATTCATTGCCGAGGACGCCTTCGCGGGTAATGACGTTCGGATACGTGCGACTCCAGCCGGTCGGCTTGTACGCGCCGTGGAAATCGACGATCAGGTGGTGCTCGGCGGCCTTCTTCACCGTGCGATGGTAGTAGTTCACCATCTCCTGATCATCCCGGTTCATAAAGTCGATCTTGATGCCGTGGACGCCCCACTGTTCGTAGAGCGGGAAGGCTTCGTCCATCTGCTTATCGGCGTGCACCCAGTGCAGCCATAGCAGAATTTTGACGCCTTTCTCCCCGGCATAGCGGATGACCTCGTGGATGTCCAGGTTCGGATCCGCCTTCGTGATGTCGTTCGTTGGGTGCGGCTCCCAGGTGCCTTCGATAAAAGGCGAGCCGTACCAGTAGAAATCGACCAACTGGTATTCCCATCCCATCTCGGCGGCGAGATCAACGAAATACTTCATCGACGCCGTGTTGATGCCGACTTCAAAGTCAACCTCTGGCGCGTAGCTGTTACTCCACCACCGATCCCACGCCGACTTGCCCGGCTCGATCCATGAAAAATCTTGGGTCGGCGGGTCGTTGAGGTTCTGGATGAGATCGGATTCGATGAGGTCGCCGGGCTGCTCGCCGAGCATCATCACGCGCCAGGGCGATGCGCGTGGGGCCGTGGAGCGAACCGCCACATCCATTTCGTCAGGACGAGGGGAGAGGGCGGTGTGGAGCGTGCTTTGTTGCCCGGCAGTGAAGTACATCCCGGCCCAGTCCGTCAGATTGGCTTCGGTCAAAGCGACCCACAAGTCGGGTCCTATCTGTGCCAACAGCGGGCAGCCGTAGGTTTTTGTCGGGTCCAGTTCGCTCATCTTCATCTCGCGAAACTCAGATTCCTGGGGCGAGACAAACGCGCCATAAAAACCCGACCACGTAGGATCGATGAAGTTGGCGGTCCAGACCGTCGGATTGCCGGGTAGCCGGAAGCTCGTATGCTCTGCCGCCAGCTTGAAATCGCCCCACGCTTCGGGCAGCACATAGCGGAAAGCGGCTCCGTCGTCGTAGGCACGGAAGACGAGATCAAGGCTGCGGTTCGGTGCACCTGTCTCGGCGATCGTCACCGTCATCTCATTGAAATGATTGACCACCTGCTTCCGCTTACCATAAACGCGCTCCCATGTCTCATCGAACGTGCGGCGCTGCACTTCTTGGATGGTCAGATCTTGAGCAAAGGAAGGCGCGTCCTTGAAATCCAGACCGAAAGGAGAGTCCAGCAGCACGGACTGCCCATCGAACTGCACGGCATAGTAGAGACGTTGCCCTACGGGATCGAGTTTGTCCTTGAGCGCTACAGTGATGCTGACTTTTCCGTTGGGTGATGTGAGAGTGACGGGCTCCTGCGCCTGGACATGTGAGGTCGCCAACGTCAAGAAAAGCGTGGCGAAGACGAAGCGGAGCAAGGCAAGCATGCTACTTGTTGTCATCTTTGGCTCTCAGAAGTCGCACGTCATAAATGCCACCGGCCATAGATCCTGGATGGGCCTCAAATCTGGTTGCGAGGGTGCCATTCACCGCCTTTTCCAAGGCCGTTGCTGGGATGGGATAGTCCACCGAGTAGAAGTCGCCCTGGCTACCATCGAGCTCGACCGTTGCTACTTTGATGCCGTTCATCAGGATGTCGAAGTGACGGTTCCGATCCTCACCGGAATAGGTGATGCGCAGTGTAGCCGCTTCCTGGGCAGGGTCGGTCAGGTCGTAGCTGAACCATCCGCGGGCGTGACGCCAGTGTCGGCCTCGATGCACGCCAGCTTCGGTGGATTCTCCCTTGAAGGCATGCTCGGCCTCGGGCTGCTGCTCGCCCGGTACCACGCGGTCGATGGTTCGTGCTTCCAGCGCAAGTCGTGCCTGCTCCGTTGCTGACCAGGCGCGCCGTCGTTCCTCTAGGCCCTCCGGCGTCGTGTGCGGCCAGTAGACGATATAGCGTGCGTCATGGAGCCGGAAGAACGGGATGAGTTGCAGGTTGCGATCCGTGTCCTCAATCAGGTCGGGGGCTTTGAAGGTCAGCGGTTGCCCCTCAACGGGTTCAATCTTGGAGGCAAAATCGTCGGTGGCGCTGACGAAGATTGGGGTCTTTTCGGGAGGACAGAGCGGCCCCGAGGCGACGTGACCCATGCGGCTGTCGTCAGCCAGAAAGCCGAGTTGTTCGTCCTCGAAAGGGTCCATCTTGGCAGCCAGAACGATCGGCCCGTGTAGCACAGCATAGTAGTCCGACTGATCCGGCATCTGTTCGAGCCGCGTATGCATCGGCAGGGTGACAGACACCTCATCGCCCGTCTGCCAGGATCGGTCGAGGCTGATGTAGTCGCCGGGTTGGGCGTCGATGGGCTGGGGCACGCCATTGATGGTCACCGCCATCTCGCCCGTGCGGACCCAACTCGGATAGCGTAGCTTCATCATAAAGGAGGCTGCCGACTGGACGGTAAGGACCGTTGTTTCGCCATCGGGAAACTGCGTACGCTGCTCCAGGCGAACGTTTTGCTCGTTCCAGTTTAGCGTCGACGGGATGAACAGGTTGACGTAAAGCTCGTCGCCGCGATGGGCATAGATGAATTCGCCGTACTTCGCATGGTTTTCGATGCCAGAGCCGACGCAGCACCACATGGCCTTGTCCGGTTGCGAGTAGACCCGGTAGTGGCCGGGGCGCATGGGCGTGAAGTAGACAAGGCCGCCGTGCTCCGGATGCTGCGAGGCGAGGATGTGGTTGTAAAGTGCCCGCTCATAATAATCGACGTACTGCCCCGACGGCTTCGCCAGGAAGAGCATGCGCGTCAGCCGGAGCATGTTGTACGTATTGCACGTCTCTGGCCCTTCCGGCTCGGTGACCATGGACGTAAAGTCGTCCGTCGGGTGGAAGTGCTCGCGCACGCTGTTGCCGCCAATCGCTACGGTGCGTGTGTTCACGACGGTGTCCCAGAAAAACGACGCCGCGTCGTGCCAAGCTTCGAATCCGGTTTGTCCGAAGCTGTCAGCCACATCGGCCACGCGCTGGTAGCCTATGACCTTGGGAATCTGCGTGTTGGCATGCAGGCCCGTCAGCCGGTCCTCCTGTTCCAACAGGGGATCGAGGATCAGTCGGTGCGAGAATCGGTGGGCCAGCTCCAGATAGGTGGCGTCACCGGTGATGGCAGCCACGTCCGCAAAGACCTCGTTCAGGCCGCCGTGCTCCGTCCGGAGCATGGTTTGAATCTGCTCGTCCGTCAGGCCGTTCACGAGTTGCAGGCTCCAGTCTGTCAGGTCGATGAGCATGGTGCGCGCCTCGTCAATGCCTGCATGCAGGTAGGCGTCGCGGAGCCCGGCATAGGTCTTGTGCAGGTTGTACCAGGGCACCCACGAGCCGTTGAGAGAGAAGAGATCCGCACGGACGTCGCCCGCGGCGATCTGCTTCCACAGCTCGTCGCTGCCCGGGACGCCGCCGAGGTAGCCGTTGCCGTTGGCGTCCTGGGCCCTCTTCAATTCGGAGAGCATGTAGTCGAGCCGTTTGAGGACGTCCTGCCGGCCGGTGGCGGCCCAGGCGAGGCTGAGGGCCGTCAGGTAGTGGCCGCCGATGTGACCGTCGAGGCCCCTGTCTTCCCAGTTGCCGTAGTTGTCGGCCTTGGGCTCGAGGCCGGATTCGACCAGGTAGGGCGCCAGGAGGCGGTCCGGGTCCATGGCCAGGACGTAGTCGAGGTTTCGGTCCTGGGCG
>DATGCC010000475.1:0-2334 GCA_035312345.1 Rhodothermales bacterium | reverse complement strand
GCCCGCGATGGCGGCAGCGATCATAAACGTGCCCAGTTCGATACGATCCGGGCAATTACTGAACATGATCGGATCTAGGGTATCGACCCCTTCGATTTCCAGCGTGCGCGTGCCGATGCCGTTGATTTGGGCTCCCATCTGTTGCAGCGCTTCACAGAAAACGACCACATCGGGCTCGATAGCTGCATTCTCGATGCGTGAGATGCCGTTCGCTCGCACGGCGGCCAGCGTAATATTGATCGTCGCGCCGACGCTAGACGGTTCTAGTTTGAACGTGCCGCCCGGCAGGCGTCTGCCCGGCGCTTGCGCCACTACGTCTCCACCGTCGAGTTCGATCTCGGCTCCGAGAGCACGGATGCCTTCGATGTGCAGATCCACGGGCCGCGGCCCCCAGGCACAACCGCCTGGCAACGACACCCGCGCCTCGCCACAGCGGCCCAACAGCGCACCGAGCATGTAGAATGAGGCCCGCATTTTCTTCACCAACTCATAGGGTGCAGCAGGGTACTCGATGCGAGAGGCGTCGATTTCGAGCGTGTGATTTTCCGCATCGAACTTGACATTGGCACCGCAGACCCGCAGCACATTGGAAAACGTGCGGACATCCTGGAGGTCGGGAATGTTGTAGAGCGTCGTCGTGCCTGGTGCGAGGATGGCAGCCGCCATGAGCGGCAGGGCCGTATTCTTCGATCCACTGACAGCGAGTGTGCCCTGCAACGGGGAGCCGCCTTGAACAACGAGTTTATCCATCGGGGTGTATTAAGCTACTTAGGGTGTGCAATGATTATGCTCCATCTACGGCATTTGACGGCTTTTGATCTTTCAACGGGATATTTGCACTTATTTGTTACAACGAAATCGATAAGAACCTCACGAACGGAGCCGGGCCGAAGACGTACTATGATCCGCCGCACTCACCATTCATGAGTTCTAGTACGATGCGCCGCGTTTACCTCGACCATGCTGCCACCACGCCGCTCGACCCGCAGGTGTTCGAGGCCATGGTGCCGTACTGGAAAGAACACTTTGGCAATGCCTCGTCGGTGCATGCACTGGGTCGTAAAGCGCGCTTTGCGGTGGAAGAAAGTCGAGAGCGGATGGCGGCGTTGCTGGGTGCCGAGCCGAGCGAGATTATCTTCACGAGTGGGGGCACGGAGTCAGACAACGCTGCACTGAAAGGGATGCTCGCGGGATCGCGCACGCACCTGATCACCTCGGCAGCAGAGCACGAAGCCATTGTAAACCCAGCCGAGCAGATGCATGCGGCTGGACGTCCCGTTACGCTGCTCACCCCCGAGCCGACGGGAGCCGTCGCACCGGAACAGGTCGAAGCCGCAATGACCGCAGAGACGGGTTTGGTCTCGCTGATGCACGCCAACAACGAAGTAGGCACCTTAACACCGCTCTCGGCCATTGCTGAGGTGTGCCGGGCTCACAGCGTGCCGCTTCACACCGATGCCGTCCAAACGGCGGGCCTCTTCGCGCTCAAAGTGGACGAATTAGGCGTTGATCTGCTATCGCTCTCGGCGCACAAGTTTTACGGCCCGAAGGGTATCGGAGCGCTGTATGTGCGCAGCGGGCTTGATTTCACGCCGCTTGTGGAAGGGGGCGCGCAGGAACGCCGCCGACGTGGAGGCACCGAAAACGTGGCCGCTATCGTCGGGATGGTGACGGCGCTGGAGCAGGCAGTGAACGAAGCCGAAGCACGCACCGGCCACCTGCAATATCTGAAACAGCGGCTGGTCACGTCATTGCGGGCAGCCTTAGAGGATTCCTTTGTCTTCAACACGCCCATAGAAACGGATGCCAGAGTCGCCCCCCATATTGTCAATATTTCGTTTCCGCCACAGGAGGGCGAACCCCTGGATGGGGAGATGCTGCTGCTGAACCTCGACATGGAAGGCGTGCTCGCTTCTGCCGGATCAGCGTGCACGAGCGGGGCGTTGGAGCCGAGCCATGTACTGCTGGCCCTGGGACGCGACCGCGCGACCGCCGCTGCCGCCGTGCGTTTCTCCTTGGGCAAGGTTAACACGGAGGACGATGTTGTCTTTGCCGTTGAGAAGCTGACGAGAATTGTCCGGCGCATGCGAGGAGGCATCTAGGATGCCCAATTCAGTGTCGCTTAGGTTTTGCCTTGTAGACACATAGCTCATGAAAAAGGCACTCATCGTATTTGCCAAACAGCCTGTGCCAGGACAGGTCAAAACCCGCCTGACTTCGTTGCTGACAGCGGCAGAGGCAGCGCGGCTCTATCAGGCTTTTCTGGAGGATGCCCTGGCACAGTACCGCAGGCTGGATGTCGCCATCCGGTTGTATCTCAGTCCACCATCGGAG
>DATGCC010000474.1:0-3706 GCA_035312345.1 Rhodothermales bacterium | reverse complement strand
GACAACACCGGTAGCCCGATGCGCCGGGCCGCCCGCGGCGAAAACGCCTCGAAGTCAGTAATGAGCAGATCCGCCTGAAACGTTCTGAACGCCTCGGCCAGCCGGGTCAGTATGCGCGGCATGGAGAGGATATGTTTCAGGTTGGTGCCTATCGTTTTGAAGAGGCACAAGGCGTTGCCATCCATCACCTGGCGCAATGCGGGGACCGGAATCACGGGCTCGCCTTCCTGCTCCAGAATGGCGCGGGCGGTGCCGCCGCAGCAAAAACGCACATCGTGGCCGCGCTGCCGGAGCGCGTCGGAGACCGCAAGCACCCGCGAGGTGTGCCCCCGCCCCTGACCACTGAGAGCGTAAACAATGCGCGCCATACAAGTGCGGTAGGATGGAAGAGATAAAAGAGTCGCAACCCGATGATTGCAGCCCAAGATACCGGTTTTTGCAGAGAATGATTCAAAAACGGATCTGTGCCGTCAACCCTGAGGCATCAGGATGGGGGTAAAAAGATATGCTCAGATCTTCACTTACGTCGAACTCAAGCAGGTGGGCACTCACGTAAGCATCAAGCAACGACAGGCCATACCATAAGCCGATGCCAATATACAAAAGGTCACGGTTGCGCCGGAGGCTGTCGCGCTGGTTGCGAAATCCCCCTTCGAGCCGGGCGCGACGGCTTTCAACTTCTTCGGGCGTCAGACTCGATTCAGGCGGAAGGCCCAATTCTTCGATCAACTGATCATAGTCGTCGGCGTATTGGGAGAAGATGGGGGTACCAGCCGTATCCACGCGGGCGGTGAAAAGGTAGGCGTGGCGGTAGAGGAGGTAGCGGCTGTTGGTGTAGAGTGCGGCTCCCGTCAGTCCGCCCAGGCCCAGGTACACAACGGGAATTTTCAGATACTGACGGTTGTAATATTGCCCCCATCCGGGTAGCACTGCCCCTCGCCACAAAGCCCCTTTAGGCGAATGAGCCTCCAATGGATTGATCTGGATGGCTGCTGTTGTATCCACTTGGGCGTGGGCGGGGCGGATCCACAGCAATGCCAGTAGCAGGCTGGAGAAAAGAATGACTGCGCCAGTATATTTCCCCAGATCTCTTCCCCGCACAGAGCAAGCAGCGGCTGGACACATGATAGCTACCGGGACAGTAGCAGGTCCATCACGCGCTCCAAGTCTTCCTCTGAGTAGTAGGCGATTTCCACCTTGCCACCGCCATCGGCGCGGTGTTTGATCTGCACCTGCGTGCTGAAGCGAGAGCGCAGTTCGTTGTTAAACGCCCGGATTTGCAGGGTATCACGGTCCGATGGTGTGGCAGCGACAGGTTCTTTTTCCTTTGGCGCTTCGGGTTCTTCGTGGCGGTTGCGCCAGGAACGGACGCGGTCTTCGACGTCGCGCACGGAGAGGTCCTTCTCCCGAATCTCTTCGAGTAAGTGTACCTGAAACTCGTTGTCGTCCACGTTGATGAGCGCGCGGGCGTGGCCCATCGAGACGCTGCCATCGCGCAGGGCCGCAAGGATGCGCGGCGGGAGCTTGAGCAGACGCAGGAAGTTGGCCACCGTTGCCCGGCTTTTGCTGACTTTCTCGGCCACTTGTTCCTGCGTCAGCGTGCATTCTTCCATCAGCCGCTGATAGCCCAGCGCCACCTCCACCGGGTTCAGTTCCTCGCGCTGCACGTTCTCGACGAGGGCCATCTCCAGCATCTCCTCGGTGTCGGCCTCGCGGATGTAGGCCGGGACGCGCTTGAGTCCGGCCCGCCGCGCCGCTCGCAGCCGCCGTTCGCCCGAGATGACCTCAAAGCGGTTGTTGCCCAGCGCTCGCACCGTGATGGGCTGAATGATGCCGAGTTGCTTGATCGAGTCGGCCAGTTCGTTCAGCGCCTGTGGCTCGAAGTCCTGGCGCGGCTGGTACGGGTTGGGCCGGATGTATTCGACCTCAATGTCGGCGACGCGCCCGAGCAGGCGCACGCGGTCCTCGAAGCGATATAGTTTGCTCGGAGGTGCTTCGGGGGCAGAGGCGTCGGTGGTTTCTTCGCCTTCCTGTGGCCCACTGGGAAGCAAGGCACTTAATCCTTTGCCGAGGGCTGCTTTCTTGGATGCCATGTCTTTGTTCTTTTGTGAGTCTACGAGACTAAGAACCTAGGAGGCTATGCGACGCTACGATGGCAGCATGCAGCTTTTTCGTAGGCTCTTAGACTCATAGGCTCCTAGTCTCATCAATCAAAGCGTGAAGCCATTGGCGGCAGATGAAGACGATTCGGAGTACGCATCTTCTTCATCCTGGCCGTTGGATTTTAAGCGCGTCGCTTCTTCCTGGGTTTCCTCATGCTGTTGCAAGAAGCGCTGGTTGTTGACCAGAATCTCCCGCGCCAGCGCGATGTAGTTGCGCGCTCCGATGCTGGTGGCGTCGTAGTGCAGCACGGGCTTGCCGAAGGACGGCGACTCGGCGATGCGAACGTTGCGTTGCACGATGGTTTTGAACACCTTTGTGCCGAAGTAGCGCCGCACCTCGGCGGCCACCTGGTTCGAGAGGCGCAACCGTGTGTCGAACATCGTCAGCAGCACGCCTTCGATTTCGAGTTCGGGGTTCAGGTGCTGGCGAACAATCTTGATGGTGTTGAGCAACTGGCCCAGCCCCTCCAGTGCGAAGTATTCCGCCTGTACCGGAATCAGCACTGAGTTGGCTGCCGTCAGCGAGTTGAGCGTTAACAGACCCAGCGACGGCGGGCAGTCGATCACAACAAAATCGTATTTGCGGCGGGCCTGGATGATCGCGTTCTTGAGGATACGCTCCCGCTCCATCACGTCGATCATTTCGATCTCGGCCCCGACAAGGTTGATGTGGCTCGGCAGGATATCGAGAAATGGAATGTCCGTCTGGTGGACGGCCTCATCCAGCGAGATATCGCCGATGAGCACTTCGTAGGTGGAGGACGTCACATTGCGCGGATCAATCCCACACCCCGACGTACAGTTGGCCTGCGGGTCGATGTCGATGAGGAGGGTGGGGTGTTCCGTTGCCGCGAAGGACGCCGCCAGGTTGATCGAGGTCGTGGTTTTGCCGACGCCGCCTTTCTGGTTGGCAATCGCTATGACTTTTCCCATGAGAAAAGCAGAATCTTGCGAAAATACTGGAGGCCGATGCGCCTATAATGTGAACGCGCGAGCCGTTCGGAGCAGAGAGACTGAAGGCGGCCAGAGGTGCCCATGCAACATGTGTGCAGGCCATGCCTTGAGCAGGTATATTCCGAACGATGACAAAAGGTATAAAGAAACCATCTCCCAAACCAGTCGATACCACTTGAAATTACACGGTATTCTGGTTTCAGTCGTCAGCGATTAGCTATCAGCCGTCAGCTTATAGGCTTTCCGGGTTGTTATAGCACATTTTGCTGATAGCTGACAGCTAAAAGCTGATAGCTTTCTTCCATGGCCCGTCGCTTCGTCCTCAAGGCAGATACGCTTCCGCAACGGCAAGACCTGTCGATTGACTATGCAGGTGAACTAAATCCGCAGCAATATGCAGCAGCGACGGCAGGCGGTGGGGCGGTGCTGGTCATCGCTGGAGCCGGGACGGGCAAGACGCGGACGCTCGTCTACCGTGTGGCGTATCTGGTGGAGACGGGCACGCGGCCCGAAAACATTGTGTTGCTGACCTTCACGCGGCGGTCAGCTCGTGAAATGCTGGCGCGGGCGACAGCGCTGCTGGATGGGCG
>DATGCC010000473.1:0-7509 GCA_035312345.1 Rhodothermales bacterium | reverse complement strand
AACGAGGCCTATGCTGCCTTCACCGGCAGCGCCGAGAACATCGAAAAGGCCCGCACCTTGCTCGAAAATAGCGAGACGCTGACGCCGCTCCAGGTCAAGCAACTCGAAACGGTGCTCTACCATGCGGCCAACAACCCGCAGACGGTGCCCGAGATCGTCAAAGCCCGCATCAAGCTGGATACCGAACTCACCGAAAAACTCTTCGGCTTTGACTACCAGATCGACGGCACCTCGGTATCGCCGAACGAGATCGACCGGATGCTGCGCGAAGAAACCGATCTGGCGACGCGGCTGAAGGCGTGGCGGGCAAGCAAGGAGGTAGGCGTGCCGCTCAAGGACGGCCTCGCCCAGATCCGCGACCTGCGCAACCAGACCGTCCAGGCCCTCGGCTATGACGACTACTTCTCGTATCAGGTCTCGGAGTACGGGATGACGACGCCCGAAATGATGGACCTCGTTCGCGACATCAACCGCGACCTCTACCCGCTCTACCGCGAACTGCACACCTGGGCGCGCTACGAACTCGCCGAGCGCTACGGAGCCGACGAGGTGCCCGACCTGATCCCGGCCCACTGGCTGCCCAACCGCTGGGGCCAGGACTGGAGTGCGCTCGTCACCGTGGAAGGAGCCGACATTGACGCCGGACTGGCCGCTTGGACGCCCGAAGAGGTCGTGCGCCGTGCCGAAAAGTTCTACATGAGCCTCGGCTTCTCGCCCCTACCACCGAGTTTCTACGAGCAATCCAGCCTCTACCCGCTGCCCGAGGACGCCGATTACAAGAAAAACAACCACGCCTCCGCCTGGCACATGGACCTCGAAGACGACGTCCGCTCGCTGATGAGCGTGGAGAACAACGCCGAATGGTACGAGACGACACACCACGAGCTCGGCCACATCTACTACTATATCTCCTACACCAACCCGGATGTGCCACTGCTACTGCGGGGCGGAGCCAACCGCGCCTTCCACGAAGCCGTAGGGAGCCTGATGGGGCTGGCCGCCATGCAGAAGCCCTTCCTCAGCGAAGTGGGCCTGCTGCCCGAAGCCGTCGCTGCCGACTCGATGCCCGCCGACATGCAGGCGCTCCTGCGCGAAGCGCTCAACTACGTCGTCTTCATCCCCTTCTCGACGGGCACGATGACCGAGTTCGAACATGATCTCTACGCGAGCAACCTGCCAAAGGACCAGTTCAACGCGCGCTGGTGGGAAATCGTCGCGCAGTACCAGGGCATCGCCCCGCCGAGCGAGCGCGGTTCCGAATATGCTGACGCCGCCACCAAGACCCACATCATCAACGATGCCGCGCAGTATTACGACTACGCGCTGTCGAACCTCATCCTGTTCCAACTCCACGATCACATTGCCCGCGAGATTCTGAAGCAAGACCCGCATGCGACCAACTACTACGCCAGCGAAGGCGTGGGCAACTTCCTCCGCGAGATCCTCACCCCCGGCGCGACGGCGGACTGGCGCACGCTGCTGCTCGAAACCACCGGCTCCGACCTCAGCGCCCAGCCCATGCTGACCTACTTCGAGCCGCTGATGGAGTACCTTCAACAGGAAAACGAAGGCCGCACCTACACGCTGCCTCCGCTAGCTGGATCGTAATACGAAGAACCTGTTTATTCAAAAAGGCGCAGCCCTTTGCGGGGGTGCGCCTTTAGTTGTTTGGTGGCCTTTTTGTGTATGATTTTAAACGAGCTACACTCAAGTAACCAGATTAATTCATGATAGTACCTGCAAAGCGTTTTGTATTGCTTGGCTTCGCGGCCTTGCTCACGCTGTTTTCAGTGGGTTGTGATTTCTCTACCGGACACTTTTGAGGAGTCTCAGTTGAGCTAAAGAAAAAGCCCGCGGGATCGGGTAACTTGGAGTTGTCGAAGCTCTCAAGAACCTACACCACAGGCTTTTCCATGAGTGACAATGTACGACGTTTCCAAGCCGTGCGCAGCCGCCTGCTGAAAGACTATCCTGGATCGCCCTCCAAACGGCGTACCCGGCACCTCTCGACGCTTGCCGGACTCGTCGCTGGTATCGTCGCTGCCGGGTCGACACACCTCAGCAAAGTGGCTCAGAAAGCGCCCGACCAGACCAAAACCGAGAGCCGTGTCAAGCGCTTCTCGCGCTTCATCGACAACAAACGCATCACGATGGAGGCTTTCTTCATGCCCTATGCCCAAGCCCTGATCGATACCTTGTCTGAGAACCAACCCTTGCTCGTCGTATTCGATGCTTCGGCGGTTGGGCGGGGCTGCGCCACCCTTATGGCATCGGTCGTCTACGGGAGCCGAGCCTTGCCCGTAGCTTGGCTTACCAAACGGGGCAAAAAGGGACATTTCTCGGCAGAAGACCATGTCAAGTTGCTGGGCAAGGTGCGTGCGCTTGTGCCGGATCGGGCCGATGTCATCTTGCTGGGCGATGGCGAATTCGATTCGCTCGAACTGCAACGGGCGCTCGACGAAGCAGCGTGGCACTACGTCTGCCGCACAGCGGTCTCGACGCTTGTCGATGACGGTTTTACGTGCTGCAAGGTCGGCGATCTCGTGCCGTTGGTCGAAGAGCGCTATGCGAGCCTGCCAGCGGTATCGTTCACAGGAGCGCTCTATGGTCCGGTGCATCTCGTTGTCTGGCATGAGGCGCGCTGTGACGAGCCTATCTATCTGGTGACATCGATGAATCTGGCCGAGGAGGCGATCCACTACTACGGCTTCCGCTTTCGTATCGAGACGTTTTTCTCAGACCAGAAGAGCCGGGGCTTCCATCTGCATAAGAGCCATCTATCGGATCCAGAGCGGTTGTCTCGTTTGATGATGGCATCGTCGTTGGCTTATTTGTGGATGATCTACCTGGGGGTGGAATCGCTCCGAGGAGGTTGGTACAAGTATTTTCATCGCACAGATCGCATTGATTTGAGCCTATTTCAGTTGGGTCTTCGCCTGATGGAGTACCTGCTCAATCAAGGCGCGGTGCTTCTAGTTGCCTTCAAAGTGCTGCCCGTTGATCTTGCTCAAAGTGTCCGGTAGAGAAGCGCTACTCATAAAAGTGTCCGGTAGTCAAGGTTGTGATACCCAATCTTATGCTGATCAAGACGTTGATGAACGATGCCCAGGAGAAGTCGAGGTCTCTCTATCTACCCTTGCTGATCTGTCTCTCTACGTGGGCGAAGACGCCACTACGGTACGGATAGCACGCGGTACGCTTTTCATCCACACGTTGGGGCAGCCCCTGGGCTACTCTGCCAAGAGCAGTGCCAGCGACATTGCAGCCGCTGAGATCAGCGGGTCGGATACCCTTCGGGTTGAAATCCTGCCGTTGCAAGCCGGTGAAGCGCAGATAGACCTCAAGGCGACGGATCGCTGCGGTCAATCTCAGACGGTCACGTTCAAGGTGGAAGTAGCGGACATATGTACCCTCGTCGCTGACCAAACATACGCCGCGTATTTCCCCATCCAGGTCGGCCATGCCTGGACGTATAGCTATCAATCTGATACGCAGGGCATGAATTATCCGCATTACCAAACCACCAGCACGTTGCAGTGGGAATTGATCGCTGCAACAGCGTGTGCGCATGGGAGCCAGACCTTCACGATTCAAGAGACCTTTGATGGCGTAACGACCCTGCCGTCTGATAACCCGGACTATAGAGAGGAGCAATCGTGGACCAGAACACTGTCTGGGCAAATCAAGGGCCGCGCCTTACATCTGGGGAGATATACAGAAGCACTTCCTGTTCAATGGAGCTACCCGGTGAGCACCCCCGATACCGTAGAGACACAGACCAGCGCGGGCAGCAATTATCCTTACTACAGCGAGCGTTCGTCTATCGTCCTCAAGCGCGAAACGGGCATAACGCGCTGGTATACAGGTTATAGCGCCGTACACAATGAGTATTCCAACACAAGGATTACGCTGAATCAGTGAACGGTTTCCTTTCTCTAGCAAATGTGAGCTACGAAAAAAGGCGCAGCCCGTCGCAGGGTTGCGCCTTTCATGTTTAGCAACAAGCAGAAAAATCCTACCGCTCGTCCAGCGGCGTGACGGTCAGACCTCGGGGGCCGACGTATTCGGCGCGGGGGCGGATGAGACGGTTCTCTTTCCACTGCTCCAGCAGGTGTGCCGTCCAGCCGGTCATACGGCTCATCGTGAAGATGGGCGTGTAGAGATCCACGTCGATGCCGAGCATGTAGTAGACCGAGGCGCTGAAGAAATCGACGTTGGGGTAGATGTTCTTGTCGCCCACCATTGTGTCCATGATCTCGACGCTGTAATCGTACCACTTGCGGGCGTTGCGCTCTTCGCTCAGGTCTTCGACCATCTCGCGCAGGATGGCGGCCCGCGGGTCCATCGTCTTGTAGACGCGGTGACCGAAACCCATCACCTTTTCCTTGTTTGCCAGCTTCTGCCGGATGAAGTCGGCAGGCTGCTGGCCGGTGCGGTCGAGTTCGAGCAGCGTCTTCATTACCTCGATGTTGGCCCCGCCGTGCAACGGCCCTTTCAGGGCACCGATGGCTCCTGTCACCGACGAGTAGATGTCCGACAGCGTGGCCCCGATGACGCGGCCCGTGAAGGTCGAAGCGTTCAGGCCGTGCTCGGCGTGCAGCACGAGGCATACGTCGAAGGTGTGCTCGGCGGCTTCGCCCGGCTCCTCGCCATTGAGCATGTAGAGGAAGTCGAATGCGGTGGAGCCTTTCTTCTGCGGCGAGACGGGGTCCAGCCCTTTACGCAGCCGGTCGAAGGCGGCGATGATGGTGGGCGTACGAGCGGTGAGACGGATGGCTTTGCGGTAGTTGGCCTCGGGGCTCATATCATCCGCCTCGCCATCGAAGAGCGCGAGGGCCGAAACGGCGGTGCGAAGCGCCGCCATCGGCGTGGCGTCTTCGGGCGTCATGCGGAGCAGGTCCAGCACCATCGGCGGGAGTTCACGCTCGGCACGGAGTTGCTGGTTGAGTTCGTCGAGTTGCTGGCGGTTGGGTAGCGTGCCTTTCCACAACAGATAGGCGACCTCCTCGAAGGACGTATGGGCTGCCAGGTCGTGGATGTCATAACCGTGATAGATCAACTCTCCCTTGTTCCCATCGATAAAAGAGAGTTCTGAATCCAGCGCGGTGACACCTTCGAGGCCGCGCGATTTAGTAGGCTGGGCCGCTCCGTTTTCTCCCGCTTTGTCAAGGGTATCCTGCATAGTCATTTATCTCCGTGTCGTCGTATCGCAAATGCTTGTGCCGCTGCCTGTATCATACGCATCAGCCGTCAAGTAGTGCCGCTTTCCTCAGCAGATGACGGCGACGAGGCACCGTATTTTCTAAGCTGCGGGGCAGGCTGCTATGAAGACGATCGACGAACGCCAAAGGATGATTCCCGCATCGCATAGGTGGTCCTCTTTCGCCCGTGGTTGGTCGCCGGTCGCCACCGCAAGCTATCCAAATGTAAAGCAAGCACCTGTAGCGTCCTGCGAATTTTAGTCAAACACCACAGCCAGGGATGGGATCATTTTAGGGGGCGGCGCGATTTCATAGGGCAGGATTATAGACCGGGTATCGGTGAAAGCGGGCCGCGTTTTCAGGCAGCGTCAGGATGGAACCGCTTTCCCCTCGTGTTGCGAGCACCCGATGCGGAAGCTAGTTGAGCTTTCATCGTGGCAACCTGACCCACCCGTCCTGGCCTCCTTTGCAGGCCACCGATTCATCCTACCGAATACTCAGTTTCAAACCGACCTCAACGTTGCTTGGCCTGGGCAGTTGGCCCACAAGCGGCAGCGTTTTCGTAGCTATATGACGCATATAGCCTTGTTTATCCAGGAGTTTATACTCAATATCCAAGCGTGTTGCGCGCTTCTTTTGGGCCGATGTGCTACTGGCACGTCGGGCTGTGCGACGCATGTGACCGGGCTGACCTCTCTCGTCCCCGCCTTCGCATCGCCAGGTGTTGCAGAGCCTTTCTATGTTGCAATGCCCCATGATTTCAGAGGATCTTCCTGCCTGGAAGATCGCTCCTTCCCCGGCTTCCAGCGAGCGTCCTCTCCACCGGAGAGGACTGTCCTCGAACGATTGCTGAGCAGGCCCACCCAGGGAAGTGTGTGCACCGACATTCCGTATGGGAAAGAAAGAAATTATCATCAACTCAGAGAAAGACCAGACCCGCATCGCCATCGTGGAAGATGGCGAGTTGGCTGAGCTTTACTTCGAAAACACCGAACACGAACGTACCCTCGGCGATATCTACCTGGGCCGCATCCGGCGCATCATGCCGAGCATCAAAGCCGCCTTCGTAGACATCGGGCAGAAGCAGGACGCTTTTCTGCACTTCTCTGATCTGGCCGAAAACCTGGAGGACCTAGTGTCCTTTGTGGACCAGCAGCATCCGAAGGTGAGCCGCGTCGTGCGGCAGGCCGAGCACCAACGCACCGCCAAACGCCGCCGCCCCAAAGGCGGCAAACGCGGCAAAAGCAACAGCGGCGACGACCAGCAGGACGACAAGCAAGGAAGCAAGCACCACGTAGCCGACGCCAAGACGCGTAGCAAGCGGCGGTCGGCCCAGCGCCGCTCTCGCAACAAACAAGGCGGTAACAAAAACAGCACCAAGAGCCACCGACGGAGCAACCGCAGAGGACCTCAGCGCGGCTCACCGGATCTGCTGAAACGCAACCAGCGCATCCTGGTCAAGATTGTCAAGGAGCCCATTTCCAACAAAGGCAGCCGCGTCTCATCAAACATTTCGCTGGCCGGGCGCTTCCTGGTGCTCGTCCCGCTGGCCGACTACACGGCGGTCTCCAAAAAAATCACCTCGCACAAAGAACGTCGCCGCCTGCGGGCGCTGGCGAAGATGTTGCTGCCGGACGGCTTCGGCGTCATCGTACGCACTGTGGCCGAGGGCAAGGACGCCAAAAGCCTCGACACCGACCTGCGGCTGCTGCTGGAGAAGTGGTACAAGATTGAGAAGAAGCTCGCCAACAAACCCGACGGGCCGATCAAGGTACACGAAGACGTCAACATGGCGTCGTCCATCGTACGCGATCTGTTCTCGAATGATTACGACCGCATCCTGGTCGATCATCCGCGCACGTATCGCAACATCAAAAACTACATCCAGGCCGTCGCGCCGCAGATGGTGCCCGTCGTGCAACTCTATGACGGCAAGCAGGGCATCTTTAAGGGTAACAAATTGCAAAAGGACCTGGAAGAAGTCTTCGAGAGCCGCGTCAACCTGCCCTCTGGCGGTTACCTCTTTATCGAGCGGACGGAGGCGATGCATGTGGTGGATGTCAACTCGGGGCGCTCGGGGCGTGGCATGAAGCAGGAGGACAACTCGCTCAAGGTGAACCTCGAAGCCGCCCGCGTGCTGGCCCGACAGGTGCGCCTGCGCGACCTCGGCGGCATCATCGTCATCGACTTCATCGACATGCGCGACGAGCGTAACAAGCGCAAGGTGTTTGATGAGTTGCGCAAGCTGTTCGAGACCGACCGCGCCGTCACCAAGATCCTCCCGATGAGCGATTTCGGACTGATGCAG
>DATGCC010000472.1:0-6573 GCA_035312345.1 Rhodothermales bacterium | reverse complement strand
GGGCATTGAGGCCTTCTGGGAACACCTCTCGGTGGGTACCACGAACGTGCCCATCGCCATTGGACTCATCCTGATGATGTACCCGCCCCTGGCGAAGGTGCGTTATGAGAGCCTGGGCACGGTTTTTCGCGACAAGAAAGTGCTCGCCCTTACGCTCCTGGAGAACTGGGTCATTGGCCCGGTGCTCATGTTTGGCTTGGCGGTTCTTTTTCTGAGCGGGCACCCGGAGTACATGACGGGTCTCATCCTCATTGGGCTGGCGCGCTGCATCGCGATGGTCATTGTATGGAATGAACTGGCCGAGGGCGACACTGAATACGCGGCAGGCCTGGTTGCCTTCAACAGTGTCTTTCAAATTGTCTTCTACAGCGTGTATGCCTGGTTTTTCATCACATACCTGCCCCCGATCCTTGGGTTGGAGGGGAGCGTGATAGACATTGGGTTCTGGCTCGTGGCCGAGAGCGTGGCCGTATATCTGGGTATTCCTTTCGTCGCGGGGATAGTCACGCGCTTTGTCCTGCTGCGTGCGAAAGGTCGCACATGGTATGAGGAACGGTTTATCCCTGCCATTAGCCCGATGACCCTGGTGGCGTTGCTCGTCACCATCGTTGCCATGTTCAGCTTCAAGGGCGAGATGATTGTGCAGTTGCCGCTCGACGTGCTACTCATTGCTGTGCCGCTGATGATCTACTTCCTGCTGATGTTCTTCGTGAGCTTCGCACTGGGCAAGGTCGTCGGCGCAGATTACGCGAAGACAACGACGCTCTCGTTCACGGCGGCATCCAATAACTTCGAACTGGCGATTGCCGTGGCCGTGGCCGTCTTCGGGATCGGCTCCGGGCAGGCCTTCGCAGCGGTTATTGGCCCGCTTGTAGAGGTCCCTGTGCTGATTGCCCTCGTCGGTGTGGCGCTGTACTTCCAGCGGCGTTACTTCGGAGGCGCAGTGGAGGAAGGCACTGTCCAGCCGCCGGATGACCTCTGCCCGTCGGGCGTAAAGCAAGCGGCTCCGTCCGACGACCTGCATGAAAGCACGCTGGTCTGACCTGCATTCACCTGCATCAAACCTCCTATTTCTTATGACTACCCTGGCTCTATTCAGCGATATCCACGCCAACCTGCCGGCGCTCGAAGCGGTGTTGCAAGACATGGATGCGCGCGATGACCTTGATGCGGTATGTTGCCTCGGTGACCTCGTCGGCTACGCGCCGTGGCCCAACGAAGTCGTGGAAGCTATCCGGGAGCGTCGCATTCCGACCATCGCGGGTAACTACGACGAAGGGGTTGGACTGCATTCCGACGACTGCGGTTGTGCCTATGTCACCGACGAAGACAAAGCACGCGGGGCCGAGAGCATCGCCTTCACCAATCAGGTCATCTCCGAGTCGAACCGTCGCTATCTGCGCGGCTTGCCCCGGCACCTCCGTCTCACTTTCCAGGCACCGCGTGACAACGATGCCGAGCCGATGGACCTTCTTCTGGTGCATGGTAGCCCACGGCGCATCAACGAGTACCTCTTTGAAGATCGGCCCGACCGCACGTTCCACCGGCGCATGGAAGATGCCGGGGCCGATGTGATGGCTTTTGGGCACACCCATAAACCGTATCACAAGGTGCTCGCCTACGAAAGGGAAGAGGGCCAAGAGCGTCTGCGCCACGCCATCAACATCGGCTCGGTGGGCAAGCCAAAAGACGGCGACCCACGGGCGTGCTATGTGCTGCTGCACCTTGACCCGAAGCAGCCGGTGGAAAGCGAAGCACGCGTCCGTGTCGAGTTCATCCGCGTCGAGTACGATGTGGAACGAGCCGCGGCAGCTATCGAAGAGAGTGTGTTGCCCAACGACTTGGCCCGGATGCTGCGAGAGGCATCCTGAAACGACACGCCAACCAGCCCTACTGCGAAGAACACAGCCAGCTAGCTGTATTTGATCACTCAAGACCCAACAAAGCCATGAACACAACAGAACCCGAAGCCAAAGAAGCAACCGCCTGCTGCGGTACCGACTGCTGCGACGACACCGTTGCCACCGTAGCCGAACCGGCCACCCCAAACGAAGACATCAAAGCCACCGTGCGGGAGAAATACGCGCAGATCGCCACGGGAGCCGCGACGGGCTGCTGCGAGTCCACCTGCTGCGGCGATAGCTCGCTCGACATCTCGATGGTGGGTGATGCCTACAATGACGTGGAGGGCTACGTCGCTGATGCTGATCTCAGCCTCGGCTGCGGCCTGCCGACGGAATACGCCAACCTGCAACCGGGCCAGACGGTGCTCGACCTCGGCTCTGGGGCTGGCCTGGACGCCTTTGTTGCCCGGCGCATTGTGGGGGAAACGGGCCAGGTGCTCGGCGTAGACATGACGCCCGAGATGATTGCTAAAGCCCGCGAGAACGCCGAAAAGCTCGGCTACGACAACGTGACCTTCCACCAGGGCGACATCGAAGCCCTTCCGCTGGATGATGCAACGGTGGATGTGGTCATCAGCAACTGTGTGCTCAACCTCGTGCCGAACAAACAGGCAGCCTTTGCCGAGATGCACCGCGTCATCCGGCCCGGGGGGCATTTCTGCGTGTCCGATATCGTTTACGAAGGCGAGATGCCGGAAGCCGTCAAGCGTTCGGCGGAGTTGTACGTCGGCTGCGTTGCCGGGGCGATGGAGCGGTCGGAATACCTGGACACCCTTCGCGCTGCGGGATTCGCCAATGTGCGTGTGGTCAAGGAAAAAGTCATCGCCATCCCGGAAGAAGCCCTGCGACCCGAAGAACGGGTGGCGCTACGCACGCTGGGCAGCGAAATACAGAGTGTCACGGTATATGGTGAGCGGGTGTAGAGTGGGGAAGGGGAAGAGCGAGGAAAGAGAAGTCCGAAGAAGCATCCAGTACAAGCCCGTTTCCTGTGTCGAAGAGGCAGAGGGAACGGGTTTTTCTCGTTTCTGATCAAAAGATGAGCAGTTATTGAACTAGACTCCGAGGGGATTAGCACGGTATCTTCGAGCCGCGTAACATCTCCCGGAAGACAGCTACCAAGAACATCCACCCATCACTCCGACAACGATAGCACATGGAAACGTATTACAAACCCGACCAGCTTCCCCGTTTTGGCACCATTGCAGAAGGCAATCAGGAACTTGCGGATGCTTTCTTTGCCTACTATGGGAAGGTTTTCGAGGACGGTGCGCTGACGGCCCGCGAGAAATCGCTGATCGCCCTCGCTGTGGCGCACACCATCCAGTGTCCGTATTGCATTGATGCCTATTCGTCGGATTGCCTGGAGAAAGGCGCAGACCTGGAGCAGATGACGGAAGCCGTACATGTGGCTACGGCCATTCGGGGCGGTGCTTCGCTGGTCCACGGCATCCAGATGCTCGATCATGTTAAGAAAATGGTAATGTAGGCGTTTTGTGCCCTTACGAAACACGCAATACTTGATACGAGAGCCGAATCGCATAGACAGCTAGTTATGAGCAGCAATCTCAAACCCGAAATATCTCTCGACATCCTCGACGCAGGCGGCGACGGAGCCACGGCCCCGGTTGATGGGCCGCGTGCTACGACCAGTCTGCGCTATCGCCGGGCACCGCTGGCGAGTCCAGAGGCGCAGTTTCGGACGCTCAACGCAGCTACGGTCAACAGGGGGCCGACGGGCACCGGGCATTTTGAGCAGGATCTGGAAGCGGCGGGCTGGCCTATGTTGCAACCGGCTCAACTGGATATTTTCCAAATCAACGTTGGCAAGCTGTGCAACATGACGTGCCGCCACTGCCACGTCGACTCGGGACCAGACCGCACCGAAGAGAACATGGACCGTGCCACCATTGAGGCGTGCCTCCGGGCTATCGATATCTCGGGTGCGCACACGGTGGATCTGACCGGTGGGGCGCCTGAACTCAACCCACACTTCGAGTATCTGGTGGACGAATGCATCAAGCGCGGTAAGCACGTCATCGACCGTTGCAACCTGACGATTCTCACCACCCGGCGCTATCAGCATCTGCCGCAGTGGTTCGCAGAGCGTGGGGTGGAGGTGGTGTGCTCGTTGCCGCACTATCGCAAGATGGGCACCGACGCGCAGCGCGGCAGCGGCACCTACGACAAGTCGATTCAGGCGCTATACGCGCTCAACGAAGCCGGGTATGGCAAGGGGGATCCGAAGCGGCAACTTACCCTGGTTACCAATCCCATCGGAGCCTTTCTGGCAGGGAGCCAGGCGTCGCTGGAAGAAGAGTGGAAAGCCGCGCTGGCGAAGAACCACGATGTGTACTTCGACCGCTTGCTCGCGCTCAACAACATGCCGATGTCGCGGTATCTAGAATGGCTGGAAGAGAAGGGCATGACCGAAGCCTATCTCGAACGGCTTGTCGCTGCGTTCAACCCGGCCACGATCGCCGGGCTGATGTGCCGCAACACGCTCTCGGTGTCGTGGGACGGCTATCTCTACGACTGCGATTTCAACCAGCAACTTGACATGAAAATGGACCTGCCCGGTGATGCCCGTCCGCATGTTGAGGATTTTGACCTGGAAATGTGGCAACAGCACATCATCCGCACCGAGCGTCATTGCTACGGCTGCACAGCAGGAGCCGGTAGCGGCTGTGGCGGGGCCATCACTTGATCCATTCGTTTCCGAATGATAGATGAATAGATGAAAGAAAGAGCCATAGGGGATCAGCTTTCGGTATTACCCTTCAAAAATAGGCTGATAGCTGACGGCTAATAGCTAACAGCCTAAAATCAGAGGGGCAAGATTTCCTGAGCGCGTGTATTTTGGCAGCGTGTATTGTATTATCTTTTAGCACGTTGCCTCTCTATTGATCTGCACGTCGGCTATGGGAATCGGCTATGGGAATCTGCTACAGTTTTATTCTAATCCTCTTTCTCTGCACCTTCACGGCCACGGCGCAGGAGGCCCGCAACTATGACGGGTCGATGAACAATCTGGGTAATCCAGACTGGGGGCAGGCGGGTGGCGTGATTATGCGGATGACGTCCAACGGGTATGGGGATGGCGTCTCGTCGATGGGCGGTACCACACGGCCCAACCCGCGCTACATCAGCAACATGCTGTTCGACCAGCAAGAATCGTTGCCCAATGCACTTGGCATCACCGACTTTGGATGGGCTTTCGGGCAGTTCATCGATCACGACATCACGCTGGTAGACGATCATCCGACGGAGCATATTGAGATTCCGGTGCCGATGGGTGATCCGTTCTTCGATCCGATGGAGACGGGGACGCAGATGATCCCGATGCGACGGTCCAAGTACGATTCCGGTACGGGCCTGGGTGAGGGCAACCCGCGCATGCACATCAACGACATCACGTCGTGGATCGACGGCTCGAACGTCTACGGGTCCGACGAGGCGCGGGCGATGTGGCTACGCACCGGGACGGGGGGGCGCTTGAAGGTCTCTGAGGACAACCTGCTGCCGTTCAACACCGTCACCGGCTTGTTCGCCGATGCTGTAGATGCCGATGCGCCCTTTATGCTGATGGAAGGTCCACCGGTGGAGCGGCACTTCATAGCGGGCGATGTGCGGGCCAACGAACAGCCGATCCTGTCGGCGCTCCACACACTGTTCGTCCGCGAGCACAACCGTCTGTGCGATGAACTGGCTGCCGACCACCCCACCTGGACCGACGAGCAACTCTACCAGCACGCCCGCCGCATGAACGTGGGGTTCATCCAGGCGATTGCTTTTGAGGAATGGCTCCCGGCGCTGGGCGTCGATCTCGCGCCCTATGCCGGCTACAACGGCGCGATGATGCCGAACATTATGAACGTGTTCTCAGCGGCGGCTTTTCGACTCGGGCATACGCTCATCAACGACGCGTTGCGAAGGATTGACCTTCAGGGAAATGAGATGCCCACGCTGTCGTTGCGAGATGGATTCTTCAACCCGATGATCCTCAAAGACGAAGGGGGCGTCGAGCCGTTGTTTCTCGGCATGGCGGATCAGCGGCAACAGACCTTCGACGCGAAAGTCGTCGGCGACCTGCGCAACTTCTTGTTCGGGCCGCCAGGAGCCGGCGGGCTGGATCTCGCGGCTATCAACATCAACCGAGGCCGCGAGCGCGGGCTAGCGGATTACAATACGCTCCGGGCCGACATGGGCCTGCCGCGCCAAACTCATTTTTATGAAATCACCTCAGATCCAGAGGTGAAAGCCATCTTGCAGGTGCTCTATGGTACCGTCGATAACATCGACCCGTGGGTTGGGATGCTGGCCGAAGACCATGTGCCGGGCACTGCCATTGGCGAAACAGTCAGGACGATTCTCACGCACCAGTTTACCCACCTGCGCGATGGCGACCGGTTCTACTACGAAAACGACCCGGATCTGCCCTCAGCAGAAATCGAAGCCATCCGAACCACCACGCTTGCCGACCTCATCCGCCGCAACACCGAGGCTCAGGTGCAGGATGCTGTTTTCTTTATAGACACCGGCACCGCTATCGCGTCGAATACGCCGGAGCGCTTCGACGGTATGGATGTGGATCTCTATCCCAACCCCGTCCGCTCCACGTATAACCTGCGCATCGACGCTGCCCGGCCCGAAGCCGTCGAGATGCGCCTCG
>DATGCC010000471.1:0-4535 GCA_035312345.1 Rhodothermales bacterium | reverse complement strand
CGAGGGTCGATTTTCGAGGGTCGATTACATAGTGGAGGCCAGGAAAAATCGCCCTTCGACAATCGCCCTTCGTCCTTTCATCAACCCGAATGCCTCATGCCTGCCCTCCTGAACAGATCGATTGGCGATTACCGGCTGGTGGAGTTCTTGGGAGCCGGGGGGATGGGCGAGGTGTATCGGGCGGTGCATCACCACCTGGGTCGTACCGTGGCGGTGAAAGTGCTCACCAACACCGATCCGCAGGCCAGCCACGCCGCGCGCTTTCGGAACGAGGCGCGCATTCACGCCCGGCTCCAGCACGAACATATCGCGCGCCTCTACGAGTACGGCGAGGTAGACGGGCAGCCCTGCCTGATTATGGAGTACGTAGAGGGGCCGATGCTCTCCGACCTCATTGCTTCATCAAGAGGGCTGTCCGCGCCAGAAGCGGTTCGTCTTTTTCGGGAGGTGGTGGAGGCGGTACGGTACATGCACGAACAGGGCATCGTCCACCGGGATCTCAAGCCGAGCAACATCAAGGTGACGCCGTCGGGGCAGGTGAAGCTGCTGGATTTCGGCATCTCAAAAGGAGCCGCCACACCGCGCCTGACGCGCACCGGCAACATTGTGGGCACGGTGCATTGCCTGGCTCCCGAGCAGATCCGAGGTCAGGATGCGGATGTGCGTTCCGACATCTGGGCGCTCGGCGTGGTGTTCTATGAAATGGTTTCCGGGCAGGTGCCCTTCGAGGCGACCAATGTGCTCGATTTGTACGAACGCATCAGCAAAGCCACCTTCTTGCCACCATCCACGCTCAATCCAGGTGTGCCGCGTGGCGTGGAAAAGGTCATCCAGCGATGCCTCAGGAAGAACCCGGCAGATCGGTATGCATCGGCGGAAGACTTGCTGAAGGCGCTGACACGCTATGCGGGGACCGGGGCTCGCGATGGGGGAATCTCCTTGCGCGACCGGGCAGGCGTGTGGTTTCAGTCATGGCGGTCGGGGCGACCGCATAGCGAAGCCGCCGCCACGAGTGTGCTGGCAACAGGATGGTGGGCGATACCGGCGGGGCTGGTGGTGCTCTTGTTGATAGCCATGATAGCCTGGCCGCGGGGTGCTAGCGAAGCGCCGCCACCGCCGCCCGAAGATCCCGAATCTACCGTTGCCGTTCGCATCGACTTGCCAGATGGAACCGCGCAGGTGTATCAGCCCGATGGCGTGCTGGTCAGCCAGACGCCCTATCTGGTCCGTGCTGTACCAGGGACGCGCCTTCGGTTCGTGCTACGGCGAGAAGGGTACAAAGAAAAATCGATCGAGATTGAGTTTAGTGGCCGCTACGAAGATCGGGTGCGCGAATACCTCTTTCCGATGGAAAAAATAAGGAGATAAGGATGTTTGCTCGTTGGAAAAAGTCGAGGCAGGAGTCACCCAAAAAAGAGCGCGACACCCGCTCCCGGCGTGTGCTGCCCGCCTATGAGCCGGTGGTGTGTGTACAGACCGATGTGGGTTGCCACCGCGAGATCAACGAGGACCACGCACGCTATATCAAGCCGGCAGATCCCGACTTGGTGGCGCGCAAAGGCACGCTGCTCATCGTTGCCGATGGTATGGGCGGGCACGCTGCCGGAGAGGTCGCCAGCCAGTTGGCCGTCGATATCATCAGCCATCGGTATTACCAGAGTCGGCATGAGCCCCGCCGGGCGCTCAAAGAGGCTTTCGAGGAAGCCAACCGGGTCATTCATAAACAGGCCCGCGAGCATGCGATCCAGAACGGTATGGGCACGACAGCCACCGTGCTGGTGCTGCAACACGGCGAGGTGCTTTTTGCCCATGTGGGCGACAGCCGCCTCTACCTGATTCGGGATGGTCACCTCTATACCCTGTCCGAGGATCACTCGCTGGTTATGGAGATGGTGCGTCAGGGGTTGATTACTGCCACAGAGGCCCGGAACCACGAAGACAAAAACGTCATCTTGCGAGCACTTGGCACCAAGCCAGAGGTCGACGTGGCCGTCGCCCCGGCCCCGCTGGAGGTGCAGCCCAGTGATCAGTTTTTGGTCTGCTCAGATGGGCTGTACGACATGGTTCCCGATGAGGAGATCCTCGTGATCATGCTGGATGCGGAGCCGCACACCGCCTGCGAAAACCTCATCGCGCTGGCAAAAAAGCGGGGCGGCCACGACAACATCACGGTGGGACTGGTGCGACTGGTGCCTGATGCTGAAGCTGACAGAGCAGGCAGCGCCCGCGACACCCGCGAAGTCAAAGCTTTGCCCGGCGATGCACCGCGCCCCACCCGCGAAGTGAAACCCCTTGACCGCTGATTCACTCCGGCATTCGCTGACTGAACACCTGACAAAAACCAATGATTGGCCGCACGGTTGGCACATATCGGATCCTGGAAAAGATCGGCGAAGGGGGCATGGGCACCGTCTACAAAGGCGTAGACCAGATGCTCGAACGTACCGTCGCGGTGAAAGTGCTGCGGGCTGAACTGGCACGGGAGCCGAGCATCGTCGAGCGGTTTCGCTCCGAAGCCATCACGCTGGCCCGCCTGAACCATCCGAACGTGGCGACGCTCTACAGCTTTCTGCGTGAGGGCGACGATTTTTTCATGGTGATGGAATACGTGCCCGGCGAGACGCTGGAGGATCTGCTGAAAAAAGGGCCGATGCCCGTACCAGAAGCCATCCCGCTGTTTTGCCAGGCGCTCGACGGGATCGCGCATGCCCATGCCCTCGGCATCATCCATCGCGATCTCAAGCCTGCCAACGTAATGCTGACGCCCGAAGGCGTGGTGAAGGTCATGGATTTTGGGATCGCCCGTGTCCTCGGCACCGCTCGCATGACCCGCACCGGGCACCTCATCGGCACCATCGAATACATGGCCCCGGAGCAGGTGCGCGGCCGCGAGACCGACGCTCGCTCGGATGTCTATGCCCTCGGCATTGTGCTCTACGAAATGGTGACCGGGCAGGTGCCCTTCGAGGCCGACAGCGATTTCGAACTGATGCGGGCCCAGGCCGAAGATCGTCCGCCGCCGCCGCGCACCGTACTGCCCTCCGTGCCCACCACCGTCGAAAAAGCAATTCTGCGGGCACTGGCGAAGTCACCGGATGCCCGTTTCCAGACGGTGACCGACTTCCGGGACGCGCTGGAAGAAAGCCTCCAGCAAAATACGACGACCTCGACGGTTATCAGAGGAGGGATCGCCACTCGCTTTCGGAGCCTGCTGTGGCCGGAGCAGGCCCTGAAGCCCGCTCGCTCGCCGGAGACGCGGCTGACCGATGCGGCCACCCCTCCCCCTGCCGAGATCAAAGCAACCCGGTTGGCGGGACCGAAAGAAACGCGTCTGGCAACCGACGAAGCCGCTACGGCTAGTGCGCCATCGCGCCGGGCAGCTACCTGGCAGGGGTGGCCCCTGTGGAAAGTGGGTGTGGCTGTTGCTGTGCCTCTCTTGCTCGCCGTGCTGCTGTGGGGGTTGTGGACACCCGATCCAGGAGTCCAGCAGGGCGCAGAGGAGCCGACTGATTCCTCGGTCGTGATGCCGGAAGCATCCTCCTTAGAGAAACACGCAGAGAGGGAAGATACTGCCATTCGTGGTGCCGAGCAGCCCCGCTCTACATCGGGGCCGAAGATCACGCCACTTGACGAATCCCGCTATCGTGCCGCTGAGCAACCGGCACAAGAAGACCCACCACGGACGACGCGCCGCGAGCTTGAACAGCGGACCTCCACCGCCCCTCGGACGGAGCCTCCCCGGTCGTCGGTAGAAGAAACGCCCGCCCCGCCGCGCCTGGGTATCCTGCGCGTGCTGGTTCGTCCCTTTGGCGATGTGTATGTCAATGGGACGCGCAAGGCGGCGGGTACCAGCCGACCGTATATCGAGCAACTTTCGGCAGGCACCTATCGCGTGCGCGTCGTCCACCCTTCTTATGGCACCTGGGAAAAAGCGGTGCAGGTCCGAGCGGAGCAGGACCGTGATGTGGTGTTCAATTTCAACGCCGAATACCGGCTGACCGTCACCTCGAACCCGCCGAACGCCGAGATTCTGATAGATGGTCAATCGACAGGCCGGTACACGCCGAGCGTCGTCACGGTGCGGCCGGGCCAGCACACCATCACCGTTCGCAAGCGAGGTTTTCAAGCAGCAGGCAGCCCAAAGCAGATGCTGGTGGAGGGAGATCGCCAGGCCCCTATCCATTTCGACCTCCACGAAAATTAGCGCCAGGACGGCTAACAAGCAGTTCCTGCGCTGTCCCGATCTAACCGATAAACGACCAGAAACGATGCGCATGTACAACCGATATCGTCTTCACATCCGCCTGCTCTGGCTGGCGATCCTTGTCGGCCCGAGCGGATTGGCTGTGGCCCAGAATGCCTGCGAGCGTGAACTCGTCGATGCCCAGGAGCACTACACCTTCGGGCGCTTCGATCAAACCATTCAGGTGCTGAACCGCTGCCTGGGCAAGCAAAATGCCTCGGTAGCTGAACAACGACAAGCTTATCGTCTCATCAGCCTGAGCTATATCGGCCAGGACGAGATGGGACAAGCG
>DATGCC010000470.1:0-6743 GCA_035312345.1 Rhodothermales bacterium | reverse complement strand
TAGACGTGCTGCCCATCCGACGAGTAGACCGGGTGCCAGGGCGCGGCATTTACGCTGATCGAATCGACGAGCACAGGCTGGAGTGGCGTGCTGGTGTCGAAGATCATGAGCTTGCCCGTCAACTCGGTGGTGGCGACCATCGTGTTGCCATCGGGCGAGAGGGCGAACTGGACAAAGGTGTGAACCGGTCCGCTTATCGACGTCAGGTCCACCGACTCTTCGGCGGCATCCACGCTGGCAATCTGGTTCTGCGCGAGGCTGGCTGAGTAGACGTAGTCGCCACGCGGATCGACAACGAGGGCATGCGGGCGCGGGTAGAGGACGCTGATTTCCTCCAGGCTCATGTCCGAACGATTGATGATGCCAATGCTCTGTGGTGGGTTAACAGCGCTCATCGAACGGCCCACCATCAGCTTACCGTCGGTCGGATGCACCGCCAGCATGCCGGGTACCTCAAACTCGGTTTGTCCGGCGAGTTCATTGGCGCGGTTGAACTTGAGCACCTTGTTCTCACCAATCATCGAGAGGTACCAGTACGAACCGTCCGGCTCTACAGCGATGTGGTGCGGCTTGGCGTTTTCCGAAAAGCCGAGCGCTTTCAAGTCGATGGTTTCGACAACCTTGTTGGTGCTCATGTCGACGACCGACACCGTGGCTTCACCCTGGTTGGCGACGTACAAAAACTCAGTGGCGTTGCCCGTTGGCGATTCTTGTATTCCGCGTTGTGCGCATCCAGTGGTCGCCCAGCACAGCGCGCACAAAAGCACTACTTGAAGGAATTTCATCGGAGTGGGAGGTTGGTAGAATGTGAAACTTGAACATAAAACGTAAAACGTGAAACGTAAAGGGTTGATAGAACGGTTGCTAACCGGCACCCTTACGTTTCACGTTTTACGTTTTACCTCACGCCTTACTCAAGGTAATAAGATAGAAGACGAGCCAGAAAGGCTACCGTCAACCTAGATGTCCACCTCTTTTTTCTTCAGGATGAACACGCCCTCGTTGCCGCTGGTGACGACGATGACGCCGCTCTGGAAGAACGGGTAGTTGCTCCAGGAGCCGCCCATGCTCGGCTTGTTCTCGCCGTAAGGCACCGTGTCGAAGTAGCCGACCGTGTGCGGGTTGGCCGGGTCGGAGATGTCAAGGATGCGGAGGCCACTCTGGTAGTTCGACTGGTACATCAGGTTGCCCTTGATGTAGAGGTTGTGGTCGCTCGACTTGTCCTCGGAGATGTACTCGCGGACGAGCTGCGGGTCGTCGAGGTCGGACACGTCCCAGATGAGCGTGCGCGTGCCTTCTAGATCGCCGCTGAGTTCATCGAGTTCGTCATCGAGGTAGAAGTAGCGCTGGTCCTCGGTTAGCCAGCCCTGGTGGGCGTAGCCGACATTCGGATAGGAAGCATTCGACAGCGCAATCGGATTCTCTTTGTCCGTCACATCGGCGATGCTCAGGGCTGTCTCGTTGGCACCGAGGCAGATCTCTTTGCCCTGGTGCTCCACATCGGGACCGGAGTACGTCACGCACTGCGCGTCGTGCGAGTAACCGGTGCTGGCGCGGCCCGTCGCCGGGTCGGCGAAGCAGCCAGCAAACTCCGGGTTCGTCGGGTCCTGAATGTTGATCATGTGGAGTCCTCCACCGCAGGTTTCGCCGCCGGAGCTACTACCGACCGCGTAGGCATAGCCGGTGTCTTCGTTGATAACGATGTTGTGGGCGCTGTGGATGTTGCTGTAGTGCGCCGTCTCCTCGAACTCGACCGGTGGATTCTCTACATCGCGCAACTGCGTCAGGTCGAACACCTGCATGCCGTGCTCACCCGCGCCATCGGCGACGATGAAGACATGGTTTTTGTAGACCTTCATGTCGCGCCAGACGCTGCCGGGGGCTCCTTCTGTTTTCTCCAAGTTGCCCACATAGACCGGGTTGGCCGCGTCGCTGATGTCGATGAACGCGGTGCCGTCTACGCGGCCCACGATGGCCCATTCCTTGCCGGTGTCCGGGTCGGTCCAGCCCCACACATCGTTGGTGCGGACGCCACGCCCGCCGCCGATGTCGTTGACGGGGAGGAAGGAGACGAGGTCGACGTCGCTGCAATCGAAGGCTGACGCCACGCCGTCTGTGCAATCGACCTGCCCGCCGGTGACGGCGTCGAAGCCTTCGACGGGGCCAGCGATGGTTGACTGCTCTTCCCATTCGCCGCTGTCGTTGGTGGCGAAGATGGCCGCTGTGCCTGCGCCGTAATCCGAGCCGGGGATACCGATGACGGCCAGGTCATCGTTTACGTCCATTGTGCCGCCAAAGAAGCCACGGCTGGCACCCTCTTCCTGGGCAATGGTGCCCGAAGCGGCCCACTCGCCACCGGCTTCGTACAGATAAATCATGCCTGTAAAGCCATTGGCACCGGGGGCACCAATCCAGGCTTTATCGTCGCCGAAATTCACCGTCGAGCCGAAGCGAAGCTGGCGTTCTTCCGTTTCCGGTTCGATCACGCCTTTTTCCATCCAGGTGCTTGCCGCTTCGTCGTACTGGAACGCATAGGCGGCTCCGGTGAATCCGCCTACCATCGGCGCGCCGACGAGTGCCCAGCTGTCGTGGATCGTGAGTGCCGAGCCAAAACGACTGCCCACACTCAGGCTATCGCTTTCGAGCAGGCCTTTTTCCATCCAGGCCCCGGCGGCTTCGTCGTACCAGTAGGTATAGACGTTGCCTTTGTTGTTGGCCTGACGCGGCGCACCGATGAGGGCCATATCACCTTGCAGTGCAATGGCTGTACCGAAGCGGTCGTTGGTATCTACGTTTGTGCCGACCAGCTTGGCTTGCTGTGTCCACATTCCATCCTCGCCACGGTGGAAGGCGTACACGGCACCGGCTCGGTCATTCTGGGAGGGAGCTGTCACGAGCGCGTGGTCGCCACTCAGCGCGAGCACGGCACCGAAAGCGTCGCCAGCAGCGAGGTCGTCGGCGGTGAAGCGAGCCGTCTGGGTCCAGGTACCATTGTTGTTCTCGAAAACATAGACGGCTCCGCGCGAGCTGTCAGGCCGCGTCGCGCCGACAAGCATTGTGTTGCCATCGACGGCCAACGCCGACCCAAAACGGTCGTCAGTTTCGCCATCGGAGGCCATCAGTTGGGCGGTCTCGGTCCAGGTGCCGTTGCTGTCTTGCTCGAAGATATAGATGACGCCTGGCTTGGTGGACATCCGCGCTTCGCCGACAAAAACGGCGTCATTGCTTACGGCAACCGCGCCGCCAAAGCCAGCCAGGGCTTGTTCCAGGCTGGGAGCCGAGAGGAACGTTTGAGCGTGGGCCGGTGCCACCAGAAGGAGCAGCAGTGCCGTCATGCAAAAGATAAATCCGGGCCTTTTCATAGAGATTGAGGTTTGAGGTGGGTTCAAAGACAAGCGTATAACGAGGGGGGAACGGCGAAAGATGCAGTATACGCTATCCAGTTTTGAAGGTAGGATAAAAAATTAGCGCCCACCTGTGCCATGCGAAAAGGCATGCAGAGAACCGCCACGCGCCGAACGGGTTTGCTAAAGGATTGGGAAAAGGTTCAAGGTTGCAGGTTCAAGGTTGATGCATTTCAACGGCCCGAACCCTGAACCTTAAACCCTAAACCCCTTACCCTACAACCTGCATGATGCAATTTTATACATATGACGGACCCGCACGCTATCGATCAGAGGGTAGGCGAGGATGCTGCCCGATCATCTAAACGACCGCGCATTGTCATTACGCTGGGCGACACCAACGGCGTCGGGCCGGAGGTGGTGCTCAAGTGCCTATCCGACTCGCGCCTGATGAAGTTCATGGAGCCTATCGTTGTAGGCTCGGCGCATGCCTTTAAGGTTCACGCCAACAAGCTTGGCTACCGCGACCTGCGTTTCCATGTGGTGCAGGAGTTGCCATCGCAATTGCCCGAGGGCGAGATCACAGTGCTGGATGTGGCACGGGGCGAGAAGCCAAATATCCACTTCGGCAAAATTACGGAAGTCGCCGGACGCCTCTCGATGAAGGCGGTGGAAATGGCGACAGACCTCTGCCTGACCGATCAGGCGCATGCGATGGTTACCGCGCCTATTTCGAAAGAAGCCATTTCGATGGCAGGCTACACCGATCCTGGTCATACCGAGTTCATTGCGCGGCGGGCAGGCAGCGACACCTTTACCATGATGCTCGTGTCGGACGATCTGCGCGTCGGCCTTGTCACCGGGCATATTCCGATCTGGGACGTGCCTAAACGGGTCACCCACGAGGCGATTCTCGACAAACTCCGCGTCATCAGTACCAGCTTGCAGCAAGATTTCGGCATTGAGCGACCCAAGATCGCGGTGCTGGGCCTCAACCCGCACGCGGGCGATGGCGGTGTGCTCGGCAAGGAAGAAGCCGAGGTGATCCTGCCGTCTATCGAGCAGGCCTGTGAGGAAGGCCAACTGGTGTTTGGTCCCTTCCCGGCAGATAGCTTCTTCGGCATCGGAGCCTATCGCCTCTACGACGCCGTCTTGGCGATGTACCACGACCAGGGGTTAATTCCGTTCAAGACGCTGGCTTTCGAGAGTGGTGTCAATTTTACGGCGGGTCTCTCGCTGGTGCGCACTTCGCCCGATCATGGCACGGCGTTCAACATCGCCGGGGAGGGTAACGCGTCGCCCGGCAGTATGCGTAGCGCCCTGTACCTAGCCATCGACATCGCCCGCCGCCGCGTGCAGCGCCGCAGCCAGCGCAAAACAGGATGAGGCCAGTGCGAGTTTCGGATTGCGGAATGAAAACAGGCAAATGTAAGAGGTAGTTTTGGACGCACCAGATCATACTCCACATGCTGCACTCCGCGCTCCGCATGCCGTCCTGCCGTACACCGCGCTGGCGGCTGGATACGATGCTGTGATGCAGCATGTTGACTATCAGGTGTGGGCGGAGTATGCGCATCATCGCTTGCAGGAAAATCATCCGAACCCGCAGGATGTGTTAGAGTTGGGATGTGGCACGGGGTCGCTGGCAATGGTGTTGCAGCCGATGGGTGCGTATCGCTATACCGCCACAGATCGCTCGGCGGATATGATCGACCAGGCCAGTCGCAAAGCGGCGCAGGCCAGGGTGCCCGTCGCTTTTGGTGTCGCCGATTTTACGGATTTCCAGGTCAAGGAGCCGGTAGATGCAGTCGTGCTGCTCTACGACGGCCTGAATTATCTGCTGGAGAAAGAGCACGTTGCTGATTTGCTACGTTGTGCCTATGCGGCGTTGCGGCCCGGAGGTGTCTTTTTGTTCGACCAGAGCACGCCCGCCAACTCGATCAACAACGAGGCCTACTTTGAGGGCCGTGGTCGGACGCGCTCCTTCAGCTATGTCCGCCAGAGCCGCTACGACGCGGAGACCCGGCTCCACACGACGACGTTTACCTTAACCGCTGGCAGGGAGCGGTTACAGGAAGAGCATGTGCAGCGCGCCTACAAACTCGCCGAGATCCGCGCACTTGTGGAGGCGTCTGGTTTCACCGAGATTGCTGCCTACGACGACTTCTCTACGATTCCTGCCACCGAGGAAGCCGAGCGTATTCACTGGATCGTGCGGCGGCCTGCATGAGTTCTCGGTTATCCGTTTTTAGTTTTCAGCCAGGAATCGTAAACTGATGGCTGACGACGGACCCATTGACAATTCCCCTTACCCTTGATTGAATTCAAAAGCGTTTCGGCTTCGTATCCCCTGCCCGACGGGTCGCGCCGGATGGTGCTGGAAAACCTCTCGCTGACGTTGGAGCAGGGCGAGATGGCCTATCTCATCGGCCCGACCGGCAGCGGTAAGAGTACGCTGATGCGGCTGATTTATATGGATATGAAGCCCGATCGCGGCGTCGTCCGCGTGGGCGAGTTTCGTAGCGATACCATCACGCCGGGCGAGATTCCATACCTGCGGCGGTCGCTGGGCGTCGTGTTTCAGGATTTTCAGTTGTTGCCGGATCGAAGTGTGTTCGAGAATGTGGCTTTTGCTTTGTATGCCACAGGCAAAAGCGGGGCTAATCTCAAGACGCGGGTGCTACAACTGCTGGCGCGCGTGGGGCTCAGCCACAAACAGAAACGGTTTCCTCACGAACTCTCCGGCGGTGAGCAGCAGCGCGTCTCCATCGCCCGGGCCATGGCCAACGACCCGTGGATCCTGCTGGCCGATGAACCCACTGGCAACCTCGACCCGCACGTCGCCGATCAGATCCAGGAACTGCTTATGGGGCTGCACAGGCAAGGCATGACCTTGCTCATGGCAACGCACGACTACCGCATCGTCAAAGAATTCCCTGCCCGCACCCTCGCGTTGATGAATGGACAGGTTGTGGAGGTGGACCCCCAGACGATTTGAGCGTGTTGCGTAATGCGTGTTGCGTGAAGTAGCCTCGCTGAGACGTTCTGCAATGGGTACCCTTACGCAACACGTATCACGCAATACAAACGACTCGGGATAGACGCGACACAGCACACAGGATAGGCTTTCGGGTTTCTAAATCTGCCATCCCCGGCGGATTGGTTTGCTAGGCGAGGGGCAGGACGTTATATTCCGCGAATGCCTGTTCCTCAGTGGGCTTTTGCAAAAGACCCGCCCGGAAAGGCCCCATCCTTGCGTCGGGATGCCGGTCCACCAGCCCCATTCCACGACGTGTTTCTCAGACATTTAGGCCCACGCCCGTCCTATGGAGCTTCTCGAACACATTATATCCATTGCCAACGACATCCTGCGATGGCCCCTGGTTATTGGCCTGCTTG
>DATGCC010000469.1:0-8064 GCA_035312345.1 Rhodothermales bacterium | reverse complement strand
CGAGAGGTTTCAAGAGGCACGACTAAAGCGTATACTGGGAAAACGTAAGGGGCCTGTCTCCACCTATCAGCGAAGCGACCCTGCGTATTACGTTTTTGCGCTATCGCAGATGATCCACTTGCTGGAAGAAAGGCGCATAAGAAAACCCATTTCAGGTAAATAAAAACCGCATGCCGCAAGAAAGAAAACGGGTGGTCTGGTTCGAGGGCATGACGCTCGACCCACATCACTTTCAGCAATCGGACCGATATTACCACGGCGTGCTCAACGCCCGCGTCCGCGCGCTCAACCGCTTCGACTGGGGCCTAGCCAGCCTGGAGATTGACCGGGAACGGCTGGCGAACGGTGAACTGGCGGTGGTGCGTGCCATCGGGGTGCTGCCCGATGGGTTGGCCTTCGACATGCCGGAAGCCGATCCGGTGCCCGAACCGCGCAGCATCGGGGATGTGATGGCCTCTACCGACGACCGGCTGGCGGTATATCTGGCGACGCCGGTAGAGCAGCAGGATGGCGGCAATTTTCTGTTGCAAGGCAGCCTGAACCGCCGCGAAACCCGGTTTCAGGCCACCTCCATCTTCGTCCCCGACGAAAATACCGGCACCGATGCCCGTCAGGTGGAAGTCGGCGTGCCCCGGTTCTCGATCCGTTTTGGCAACGAGCCCATGCATACCTATGCCTCAATCCAGATCGCCGAAGTGCAACGCACGTCCAGCGGTGCCTTCGTACTCAACGACCGTTTCATCCCCACGTGCCTGGCGCTGACGGCCTCCGAGCGCCTCGCCGGGTTGACGCGCAAGCTGCTCGAACTGCTGGTTGCCAAAAGTACGTCGCTGGTAGATCGGCAGCGCGGGGCCGCCATGCAGCGCGAAATGTCGCCCGCCGATGTGTTGGCGCTCGGACTCTACGCGACCGTGAATACCTATATTCCTGTCATCAACCATCAGCTTGCGCACGCCGATAGCCATCCCGAGGCGCTGTACCGCACACTGCTGGCTCTCGGCGGGCAACTGACGGCGTATGTACCGGAGGCGGGCATCCATCCGCGCAACTTTCCGGCGTACGACCATGCCCAGCTCAGCGGTTGTTTCAACAAGATGGAGGAGTTTCTGCTGGGCATGTTAGGTGGGGCAAAGGTGCAGGCCAACTACATAGAAATTCCCCTGCAGAAGCAGCGCGAACATCTGTTCACGGCTGCTATCGAAAAGGCGCTGCTTGATAGCGCGCAGTTCTATCTGGTGGCACGGAGCGATCAGATGGATGAGCAGCAGGTTGTGAATGAGGTGCCTAAGCAACTGCGTATCGCCTCGCCTGAAACCATTGACGCCGTGCTCCGCGCCTACACGCGGGCCCTCAGCATTGAGCATACGCACCGGGTGCCCTCAGCGCTACCCGTCGATCAGCGCGCCAATTATTTCCAACTGCAAAAACGCGGGCCGTTTTGGGAGGCAATTTGCCAGACCGAGGGCCTGGCGCTCTTCATCCCACAGGAACTCGGTAGCCTCGATGTGAAACTGATGGCGGTGAATTAAGAAAGGGGAAGGAGGATAGGGGTGTGGAAAAATGGGAAAGACAATGGGAAACGGTTGAGTTTATGCCCTCCGTTACGCGCTACCCCTGTTTTTGAGACAGGAAGAAGTGTTTGAGACAGGAAGAAAACCAGAACCTGCCAACCGGCAACCAGAAACCTTAGCGAGCCATGCCTGAAGCTGCTGTCTCCACAGATCTGCTTTTCGATGAGGCGCAGGACCGTCGCCTGGCGGAAATCTTCGCACCGTGCCTCACCCTCATTCTCCACCTGCGCGCCACCAGCGAGTTTGGCAGCCCCGACGTGCTGCGCCAGCGGATTAAGGATTTGCTCGAACAGGGCGAGCGCGAAGCCCGTCGCCTGAATATACCCGGCGAAGATATAAAGCGGGCCAAGTTTGCCATCGTCGCTTTTGTGGACGAAACAATTCTGTCGTCGGATTGGAGCCAGAAGGACTACTGGGTGGCGCGTCCGCTCCAACTCGAACTCTATGACCAGTATGATGCGGGTGAAGTATTCTTCGAGCGGCTGGAGGAGATGCTGCCCGAACCGATCATCTACGCCGAGGCGCTAGAGGTCTATTATCTGTGCATGACGCTCGGCTTCAAAGGACGCTACCAACTGCACGACCAGGACAACCTGCGCATCCTGATCGAGAAGACTTTCACCGCTTTGACGCGCACGCCGGGTATGGCATCGGGGGTGCTCTCGCCGCATGGCAAGCCGCGTGGGCAGGCGGCCACCGAGGTGCGGAGCAAGTTGCCTGTGTGGGTCATTGCCGTTTTCGCCATTACACTCGCGCTGGTCATCTACATCGGTATGAGCCTCTACATGAACAGCGCTGCCAACTCGGCTTCCGAACGCATCGAGCAGATTCCGTCCGGGGCGGTGCAGTGACTGGTTGCTGGTTATTGGTTTCTGATTGTAGAGGTTCACCTTTACATCTCGAAATCACAACCAGAAACTGCAAACCGTAAACCAGAAACCAAAACCATCATCAAGCCATGTTCATGCGCCTTTTGAAAAGCCGAACGTTCTGGTTGGTTTTCGGCTTCGTGCTGTTGATCGCTCTCGTGCTCTTGCTGGGATCCCTGCTAGAATGGTCGTGGACAATTCGGTTGCTCGGCATCGTGGGGGTACTGTTGCTCGGCATGATTGTAATGGGCATCACCTTTATGCGGGCAAACCGCAGTTCGGACCAGATTGAGCAGGCCATCAAGCAGCAGGCGCAGCAGCAATACGTGGCGGCGCGGCCCGACAACCAGGCCGAGATCCAGGATTTGCAGGATCAGCTGGAACGGGCCATTGAGCAACTGAAGCAGTCGAAGCTGGGTGGCGGGAAGCGCGGGCGGGCGGCGCTCTATGCGTTGCCGTGGTACATGTTCATCGGGCCACCCGGCGCAGGCAAAACGACCGCCATCACCAATTCCGGTCTCAACTTTCCGCTTGGCACCGACCGTGTGCGCGGCGTCGGTGGCACGCGCAACTGCGACTGGTTCTTCACCGACTCCGCCATCTTGCTCGACACCGCCGGGCGCTACATGACCGAGCAAGAGGATACCGAAGAATGGCTCGCCTTTCTCGACACCCTTAAAGAGCACCGCAGCGAACGTCCCATCAACGGCGTTGTTGTCTCCATCGCGCTGCCGGATCTGAGCATGGCGACGATGGACGAGGTGGAATGGCACGCCGACAACATCCGCCGCCGCATCGACGAACTGGTGAAGCGGCTGGGTGTGCGGTTTCCTGTCTTTCTGGCATTTACGAAGAGCGACATGCTCCAGGGCTTCGTCGAGTTCTTCGGCGAGATGTCGCGGCGCGAGCGCGAGCAGATCTGGGGCTGCACGCTGGATGATGAGCAGCAGGCGAGCAAGAACCTGAAAGCCGTTTTCGAGGAAGAACTGGATCGTTTGATCGGCGCGCTCGTCAATCGCCGGGCCGCCCGCCTGAGCCGTTCCATGAAGCGCGAAGACCGGCAGTTGGTGTACGCTTTCCCATTGCAACTGGCTTCGCTCAAAGAGAATCTGTCCTACTTTGTCCACCGACTTTTCCTACCCAATCCGTACCAGGAAAGTCCCAATTTCCGAGGATTCTACTTCACCAGCGGTACCCAGGAAGGCGTGCCCATCGACCGCGTCATTGAGGCGGTGGCGCGCAAGTTCGAGCTGCCCTCGGCGGGTGTTCCGATGGCGAATGCCAACACAGAAACGAAGAGCTACTTCATCAAGGATCTCTTCACCGATGTGATGTTTCCCGACCAGTACATGGTGCGTCGCACGTCGAAGGCATCGCGGGAAGGCACCGTCCGGCGGTGGGGCGTGATGGCGGCGGCGGCGGTGTTGCTGGCGTTGTTTGTGCTCGGCACCTCGCAGGCGCTGGTGCGCAGCAAACTCAGCCTCAACGAGGCCCAGGCCACTGCGAGCACCGTTCGCCCCGTGCGCTGGGATGACCGCAGCACCGCTGTGGACAACCTCGCCACCCTGGACGGCCTGCGCATAGAACAGGAACGACTGGACAATATGTCGCTGACCAAACTCGGCCTCTCGCGCAATGGTACCGTGCAGGAGCCGATCGAGAAGCTGTATCTGGGCCATGCGCGGACGTTCGTGCAGACCTATCCGCTACGCACCGTTGAGCAGCGCATGACCACGACGATCCGAAGCGGTAATATGGAAGGAACGGACCGCGAGATCCTGACCAACGATCTGAAAGCCTACCTGTTGCTGACCGAGGAAGCACCGCGCCTCGTAGAGGAAGCCAACCGCAATTTCCTCGTCCGCCACCTCACCGACCTTGGCACCGATGAACTGGAACCGATGACCAACGCCCTCACGCGGGGTGAACTACGCGCACAGGTCGAGCCACCCGTCCAGGCGTATGTGGAAGCGCTCCGAGCAGAGGAAGCGCAAGGCTTCGGAGCCGACGTAAGCTTGATTAGTCAGGCTCGTCGCAGCATTTATAGAAAACCAACAGCAAGGGTTTTGTATGAGAATATTCGAAGTGTAGGTCTCGATGCAGTGCAACCATTCACGTTGAAGAATGCTGTGACTGGACGATTTCGCAATTTGTTGGAAGGTGATGTCTCAGTGCCTGGTTTTTTCACCAAGGAGGGTTGGAACACGTATGTTAAGGACCGCATCACTGAGATGAGTAAAAATCCAACTGGAGAAAATTGGGTGATGGGGCGTGCAGAGGA
This sequence comes from Rhodothermales bacterium, assembly GCA_035312345.1. GTDB lineage: Bacteria > Bacteroidota > Rhodothermia > Rhodothermales > DATGCC01 > DATGCC01. The sequence goes on along the minus strand of DATGCC010000469.1, from coordinate 3,343 downwards.
GGAAGAAACTACTATTGAATTAGGCAGCGAAGATGAGTTATCCGCTGAGTTAAAGAGCTTCTACTTCGATGATTACACCGCTGCCTGGAATAATTTCATCCGGGGTGTCCGGGTCAAATCCTTCGGTGACCTGCGGGATGCCGCGCGCTCGCTGACGGAACTGGGTGATGCCACGGAGTCGCCCATTGGGTCGCTATTGGCTTCGATGACGGAAGAGACGACGTTTGAGGGCGAGGTGAATGAGACCTTGCAGGGGTTGGGAGAACAGGTACAGGGGGCCGCCGAGCGGGAAGCCGAGCGTCGGGCCAGGGCGGCCACCCGCGGTCGTCTGAATGCCGACATTGGCGCAGGCGGAGGCGAGGACGCGGATCGCCATCCGATCGACCTGCGCTTTCAGTGGCTGCATGCCCTGAGCGCCGACCAGCTTGCCAACGGAGGTGCCTCCGGGGATCTCTATAGCGCTTTCACGAGCTTACGCGAAGTGGGTAGCAGTCTCGAAGGGCTCGTCGGCGACGAAGTCAAAGCGGCCGAGTATGTAGCTGATGTGCTGGAATCCGATGGCGGCGATCTAAAAAGAGCCGTCGATGGACTGGGGCGGTCGCTGCCCAGCATGAACCAGGAAGCCCGCAAGAGTCTGTTCGAGCAGCCCATTATTCGCTCGTTCCAGATGACCGTGCAGGAGGCGCAGGCGTATCTCAACGACCGCTGGCAGAGTGAAGTTTACGAGCCGTTTCAGTCGCAACTCGCCGAATATTATCCGTTCAACACGGGCAGTACCGTTGATGCCCCGATCCTGGATGCTGAGACGTATTTCGCGCCGCAGAGTGGTACGCTGGCTACCTTCGTTGATACCGAACTCGCGCCGTTTATCGGGCGAGACATTGATCAGGTGCGTACATGGCAAGGCATGGGCGTGCGGTTCTCGCCTGCCGCCGTTCAGGCTATCAAAAAAGCCCGGCGCATCGGGGAGACGCTTTACAGCGGTGGAGGGATGCAAGTGTCATTCGAGTTGCAGCCCGAACTCCCGGAAAAAACCCCGCGTGCACCCGCCGTCGATCAGGTATCGCTCCGGTTGCTGGGCAAGGAAGAAGTCTATCAACTCGGCTTCCAGTCCTGGACACAGTACGATTGGCCTGGTCAGGGCGATGCTGTGCTGCGGGTCTCAACGCGGGAGGGTGAGATGCCGCCGAAGAGTTTCCAGGGCGAGTGGGCGCTGTTCCGCCTGCTCGATCAGGCCCGCATCCAGCGGCGCGGCTCGGCAACGGAATACGAACTACGCTGGACGTTCGAGCAGCCTGGAGCCTACACCATCACGCCTCGCTACAACCTACGCACACGCAGCAGCAGCAATCCGTTTGGCGAGACGCGCGGGTTCTTCAATTTCCGCCCTCCGGCTTCGCTGAATTAGGAAAGAGGGAGAAAGGATGGAAGTGGGGGAGCCCGAACCTTCTAAACCTGCAACCTGAGCTTATGCAGGCTCAAACACACACCACTGCCTATCTTGGCAAGATCCCGACGCACGGCGATTTCGTCCGGCATCAGGCGGGGGGAGCAGGGGTGCGGGCACTGGACGAATGGTTTCAGCGTGGTGTGTATTCCGCCCGCCAACGCTATGGACAGGCGTTCGATGCAGCGTACGATACTGCCGGGGCCTTTGGTTTTTACTTCCAGACCAGAGGTGAAGCGCTGGTGGGGGCGATGGGGGCCGGGCACGACAGCGTTGGGCGGCGCTATCCATTTGCTGTGCTACACGAGGGGGCCGACCAGATTGCCAGCAGCCAGGAAATAGCGAATCTTCCGGCGCGGCAGGAAGACTGGCTGGGGCAGGCCCGCCAGATCGTAGAGCAGGCGTTGAGGGGACACCTGGACCATCATTCGTTGCCAGAGCAGGAGGCCGTGCTCCAATCGGCGAGCAGCGACGGGCGGGGCTTCCAGGCCTATCTGCGCGAGACCAACCTGTTCGATTTCTGGACACGCCTCTGGGGCCACCCGGACGACTCGCGCAAGTATCTGGTCTTCAAAAATCTGATTGATACCCTGACGCCGTTGCAAGGGCAGGTGCCTGGTCATTTCCCCCTCGCTCTGCGCTTCCCGCTTTGCCCCGACGGGCAAACACCAGCGTACGACGTAGGGGTGTGGCTTTCGCTTACGATGCGTTTGCTGCACTATGCCGAATGCCGCCCCGCTTTTTTCTGGACGTTGGCAGGGGAAGGCACCGATCCGCTCCTGCTGCTTGTCCTTCAGCCGCCGAGAGCCGACACCTTCGGTCACCTCTTCGTGCGCGATGCCCATTATCACACGCTGTGCGACCTGGAAGTGATCGGCGCGCAGAACGCGGCGCTGGCGGTGCTTGGCATTCCTGCGCAGTACGGGGAGTGGCTGGAGTCGGAAACCGCCACCCTCTGGGATCTCCTCCAGGCCTTTATGCCATAAAGGGTATCACCGCCTGCGCCGTGCTGAGGGCTGGTCGTAAGCAGCGCGCAGCATAGGTGCTGATCGCTTAACATGAACAAGCATGAGAGAGGCAGCAAAAAAGGTCGGATTGTTTCATCAACTGCCCGAAAGTGTAGGCAGGTTGGTTGTGGGGCGGCAGGTGGCGGTTAGCTCTTTTGTGGAGGCCCTGGCGAAATACGGGACGCGCTACCAGTACGACCTTTTTAGTCCCGGTCTTCAGCGAGCCCCTATTCAGACGGGTCTGGATGCGATCACAACCCCATCAGCATCACGTCCGTCGGTTGACGTTCATGACCAACGGGATCTGTTGCAGCAGTCCCGTACCAGGGATTTTGCTGCCTGGCACGATACCCAGTTCGACACCTATCGTCCGTTTGCGTTGCGCAGCCGCATGGCGCAAAGTTTTCCCATCAGTATTGTCCATCATACCCTCAGTTACCCTGACCTCCTGCACGATACGTTCCTACGTCTTCTTCTAAACAGAACCTATCCCTACGATACGATAGTTTGTACGTCGTCCGCCGCAAAGGAAGTCAGTGCCCACCTGCTGGAGCATGTCAGCAGTTCGTTTAACGAACAGTACGGTACCCGCCTTGCGTATCACGGTCGGCTTGAGGTCATTCCGCTGGGCGTAGACACCGAGCGCTTCAAGCCGCGAGATAAAAAAGCCCTGCGTTCCCAGTTTGATTTACCACAGCATGCCTTCGTGCTGCTCTGGATCGGACGGTTGAGTGCTATCGACAAAGCCGATTTGATTCAGCTGGTACACATGTTTGCAGATCTGGTGCGCGAAAACCCGGATCGAGACCTGAAGCTGGTGTGTGCTGGATCGGAGCACCCGGCCGAGCGTTTTGGAGCCTTTCTCCAAGGGTATGCCGGGTCACTCAAT
>DATGCC010000468.1:0-2832 GCA_035312345.1 Rhodothermales bacterium | reverse complement strand
TCTCAAACCCACCCACTATCCCCCCTCAACCATCCACCTTCTTTCAAACGCCCCACACCATCGTAGAGCCGATGTGCCCGGTCCAGGCGATGAGGACGGCGGCGGCGACAGCCAGCACGGTGATGGCAATGCGCGGGATGAGCGGGTCCTGGGGGTCGCGTTCGAGCGTGGTGCGCCGTTCCAGCCATACGCTCAGTCCCGCCAGCCCCAGCAACGCTGCGCCCGTGACAATCAGCGAATAGAGCGCCATGTCTTCGTGCAGATGCACCAGTTCTTCCACGATGGGCGTTCCTTCCACATGCTCTTCCAGGGCCTCTCCGGTGAAGTACGAAAAAAGCGCTCCCACCATACCTAGCGTCAGCAACAGCAACCCTGTACGCCGCCAGAATGAGGTCCCACGAATGCTCCATACAATCAGCATTCCGGCAGCGACCACGATGAGCACCACGGGAAAATGAACAACGAGCGGATGTAATACCGGGATCTCGTATTGTAATACTTGTTCCATACGTACAGCAATGAGATGAACGGTGTGCGCACGAAAGGTAGGATGCGAACCGGACGGGAGCAAGGGGGGCTCCGTGAATCGTTTGCAACTCCCCGCCTGCTGGCGCGTAGCGTTCGATGCCTCAATTTCCCCCTAGCTCTTCATTCTTACGTAGATACACCCTCCCCCTATGCGCTTTTTCTCTACCCTGGTTGCCAGCACTCTGGGCACACTCGTCGCCCTCGGGCTGATGTTCTTCATCGCCTTTTTGTTCATCCTTGCCCTCGCTGCCTCGTCGAGCGAGCAGCCGATGGTGCGTACGGGCTCGGTGCTCGTGGTGGACCTCTCGGGCCCCATCCCCGAACAGGTGTCTGGCGACCCGTTCGCGCAAGCCTTCGGCGGCGAAGCCCCCTACGACCTCTACGATGTGACCCGTGCGTTGCAACGCGCTGCTGTGGACGATCGCGTTGAGGCTGCCTGGCTCCAGATCCACGGCGTCATGGCTCCCTGGGCCTCCCTGCAAGAAGTGCGCGAGGCGCTGCTGGCCTTCAAGGAAACGGGCAAGCCCATCTACGCCACCAGCGGCGACTATGCGATGGATGAGGCCGACTATTTCCTTGCCAGCGTGGCTGACAGTGTCTTTGCCGAACCAGAAGGCTTCTTCGAGTTCAACGGCTTCTTTCTCGAAGTCACCTTTTTTCAGGAGATGTTGGAGAAGCTAGACATTGAGCCGCAGATCGTACGGGCAGGTACCTTCAAAAGCGCCGTCGAGCCGTTCATCCGCAACAACCTCTCTCCCGAAAACGAAATGCAACTTCAGGCGCTGCTCGATACACAGAACGAGGTTTTCCTCCAGGCCATCGCCGACAGCCGCAACTGGGACATAGACCGAGCGCGCACGCTGATTGAGACCGAAGGCATTCTCACCGCTGACGAAGCCCTCGAAGCGGGCTTGCTTGATGACCTGCTCTTCACGGATCAGATCGAATCGCTCTTCAAAACACGCCTCGGCCTGGACGCCGACGACGACCTGCGCCAGATCAGCATTGACTCGTACGTCAACGTGAGCGACGAAGACGCAGGCGTAGCAACCGGTGACGATGGGGAAATCGCGGTGGTCTACGCGGTCGGAACGATCATGCCGGGCAAGAGCAGCGGCATTGATGTGGTGGGCTCCGAGACGTTCAACAAAGCGATGCGGAAGGCCCGCGAGGATGAGGATGTCAGCGCCGTGGTACTCCGAGTCAACTCACCCGGCGGCTCGGCCTCGGCTTCCGATGCTATGTGGCGTGAAATCAAGCTTACATCCGATGAAAAGCCGGTCATCGTGTCAATGGGCGACCTGGCAGCCTCCGGCGGCTACTGGATCGCTACGGCAGGCGACTACATCATTGCCGACGCGCTGACGCTCACCGGCTCCATCGGCGTCTTTAGCCTGTTCTTCGACATCAGCGATTTTCTGGACAACAAGCTCGGCATCACCCTTGATGGCGTCCAGACGAACCCATATGCCGACATGTTTTCCGGCACACGCCCACTCTCTCCCGCCGAACGCGCCGTGCTCCAACGTTCCACCGACGACACCTACCAGCGCTTCCTCGAAAAAGTCGCTGCGAGCCGGGGACTGGACGTGGCACAGGTGGACTCTGTCGGGCAAGGCCGCATCTGGACAGGCCAGCAAGCGCTGGAGATCGGTCTCGTGGATCAACTCGGCGACCTGGACGATGCCATCGCCCTCGCCGCCGAACGTGCCGATCTCGAACCCGGCACCTATCGCACCCGCCTGATGCCAGCACCGCGCACGTTCATGGATGAACTCAATGAAGCGTTCGGTGTCCGCATGGCAAAACTGTGGCGCGGCATCCATTCCTCTTCTGCCGAGCGCGCTCTGGCCCGGCAGGTCCGCCTACTAGAGCACCTCATCGACACGCAGGGCACCACGCAGGCCCGCCTGCCGCTGGAGATTAAAATCCGATAGTTTCTTGCCCTCTGTTTCTCATGTGATTGCGAGCGGAGCGCGGCAATCTCGTCGATTGTGCTCGGCATACGAGCTTGCCACGCTCCCATTGCTCACTTGCCATGACATCCTTTTGGGAAAATAGCCTGCCGCTATCCGTCCGTGTCTTCCGGGCAGTCTGCCTTGTTATTCTTCTCCACGGGACAGACGCATAGATCGTGTGGCGGAAACACTGGAAGTGCCTGCCTTACTTTTTGCATTTCGGCGTCAAAGAGTATCCAGTCTACACCTTGCAGATTCCAGGACCGCATCGTGTCTGCGTGGTAAAACATAACATCTGCGATCGGATACACATCATCCTCGCTTAGGTCATAGACCTCTCGAATTT
>DATGCC010000467.1:0-2854 GCA_035312345.1 Rhodothermales bacterium | reverse complement strand
TCAGGGAAGGCGATTGTCGGATTGTCCGAGGAGCAGATTCGGTTGCTGGCGACGGAAGCGAACGTACAGAAGGTAAGCTGGCGTGACTTGCCCATCGTTACATCACAGGGAAGGCATGGCGCGACGACGGTGGCGGCGTCGATGTGGCTGGCACATCGCCACAACATTCAGGTTTTTGCGACGGGTGGCATCGGTGGGGTCCATCGCGGGGACAGCATTGATATCAGCAATGACCTCGAAGCCCTGGCACAGGTACCGATGGTGGTGATATGTGCCGGAGCCAAAGCCATCCTCAATCTCACCGCGACCCGCGAGTTGCTGGAGATGCGCGGCGTAACGGTGGTTGGCTATCAGACAGATGAGATGCCCGCGTTCTACAGCCGCACCAGCGGTCTGCCTGTAGACATTCGCTGCGAAACGCCTGAAGCCATCGCCGTGGTTGTACGTGCGCGGCAGGACCTGGCGTTGCCCGGCGCAACCCTCGTCACTGTGCCTATCCCGGAAGCAGATGCTATTCCGCGGGAGGAGATTGAGCCGGTCATTGCCCAGGCGCTCGAAGAAGCCGACGCACGCGGTCTGCGTTCTGCCGAGGTCACACCCTTTCTGCTGGCTCGCGTTGGCGAACTGACAGGCGAACGCTCGCTTCGTGCCAACCTCGCCCTGCTCGAAAATAACGCCCGCGTAGCCGCCCGCATTGCGCGTGTCTTATCACCGCCGATGCGGGCTTAGCCTTTCTCCAACTCTTCCATTCGCTCCTTCACGCGCTGGTTGACGTATTCGACATCGTGAGGAATCTCGTCGGAGATGGGAACCATGTCGAGGATGAGGCGGGCACTGCGGTCGTAGGTGAAGTAGTTGTGGATCCAGCTAATGAACACATCGAGGCGGTTGCGGAAGCCGACGAGTTTCCAGATGTGTACAAAGGCCCACATGAACCAGGCGAAAAAGCCTTTGAGCTTCATGCCGCCCGGAAACTCCACCACCGCTGCATTCCGCCCGATGGTTGCCATCTGGCCGAGGTCTTTGTAGTGAAACGCTTCGGTGGGCTGGTTTTTGATCCGACGGAGAATCTGCCGTGCTGCGTGTGCGCCCTGCTGGATGGCGACCTGTGCCACCTGCGGAAGTAAATCGCCGTTGTCGTCTTTGTGCCCTGCCATATCGCCCGCAACGAACACATCCGAGTAACCGGGCACGCTCAGGTCGGGTTTGGTACCGAGACGGTAGCCTTTTTCCAGGTCCTCACTCATCGTCTCTGCGATGGGGTTGCCGCGTATGCCAGCGGCCCAGATGAGCGTCTGCGTGGGGATGGTTTCGCCGCTTTTGAGATGTACCGCGCCCTTCGTGACCTTTTCTACCGTCGTCTCAGTGCGCACGTCCACATTGCGTTTTTCGAGCACAGTGCGGGTGTACGTGCGGAGCGATTCGGGGTAGGGGGGCAGCAGGTGCGGGGCCATTTCGAGCAGGACGACGTTCGCCTGTGTCGTGTCCACATTGCGATAATCTTTCTGCATGATATCGAACAACTCGACGAGCGCCCCCGCCATCTCCACACCCGTAGGCCCACCCCCGACGATGACGAAGGTAAGCGCTCCTTCCGGCCCCGTGCCGTTGGCCCGGTCCGCCTGCTCGAACTGCCGCAGGATGTGGTTGCGCAGATCGATGGCATCAGGCAGGTTTTTGAGCGGAAAGCCATACTCTTGCACCCCGTCGATGCCGAAATAGTTGGTCACGGCTCCGGCAGCGAGGATCAGGTAGTCGTAGGTCACGGCGTCACCGCTGTGCAGGTGGAGGCGGCGCTGGTCGGCATCGATGGCTTTGACCGTGCCGAGGCGAAAGGAGATGTTGCCGTAGTCGCGGAAGAGGTCGCGGGCGTTGTGGGCGATATCTTCCGGCTCCAGGCCCGACGTTGCCACCTGATAGAGCAGGGGCTGAAACTTGTGGTAGTTGTTGCGGTCGATGATCAGCACATCGACGTTGGCTTTGCGTAGTGCCTGCGTTGCATTCAGCCCGGCAAAACCGGCTCCTACAATCACCACGCGAGGTCTTGGCCGGGTCGTGTTACCCTCTATCTGTTTCATTTTGAGCTCCCCATAGATGCAGTAGGAATCATGCGTTCGTTCTTACGATATTGAGAAGCGTCTGATGCGGCAAAGCCGTATCTCCATACCGTCTTTATCTACAGCCTATGCTTGCTCCGTCCGATAGCGTGCCCGTCAAGATTCAGTTGAACGACGAAGATTACATGCAGGAGGACCTGTATGAGGCCAGCGGCCTGCTCAAATACCGCGATCAGGCGCTGGTGCTGGAATACCGGACAAGCGGCATCGACCTGGTCAAATCTGACGTATCCGTTGCCACGATTCCTTTGCACGAAGTACGGTCGGTGGACTTGAAGAAGAGACTTTTCAGCACCCAAATCATCATCGGCGTCAACAGCCTGTCGGTGCTTGACGATATGCCCGGTGGTGAAGGCCATGCGCTGACGCTAAAGGTGCCCTGGAAAGAACGCAAGCACGCCTCCAGCTTTGTTGCCTTCCTCCGTGCCGAACTCTCGGAGATGAAGCTTTCTTAGAAGAAAGGGAGAAAGGGAGCGGGCGTTTGCTGATGTTGACAGCATTGCATCACTTCCAAACAGTTTTTGAGGATAGAGGATCGAAGATGGAGGATCGAAAAGACGCGATCTCGCTGTTCTCTATCTTCTATCTTCTATCTTCTATCTTCAACTCTTTTCTCTCCCATCCTCCCGCACGCCCATACCCCCATCCTCTTCCCCCACTCTCCCTTTCCTAAACGTAACGTCCGCCGTGCCCGAAGCTGTTTCTTCATTGTCACGCTCTGCGTTGAACAGGCGGTG
>DATGCC010000466.1:0-16771 GCA_035312345.1 Rhodothermales bacterium | reverse complement strand
CAGGCCGAGGTCGCCCTCGAAGTAGACGTATTTTGTAGCGGTTTCGGGTGCCGGGTCGGGTTGTTCATCCGCCCACTTGGCGGCTTCGTCCACCTGCTGCCGGATCTCCTGGCGGATAGCGTCGATTTGTTCGTCGTTGAGGAGGCCCGCTTCGATAAGTTGCATCTCCATCCGGGCGATAGGATCGACCTGCCGATCCTGCTCCAACTCTTCCGGCTCTCGGTACTTGGCGTGGTTGTCCGACGATGAGTGGGGCAGCAGCCGCACTACATCGGCAACGAGCGCCACGGGTCCCTTGCCGGTCCGGATGTGGTTGATAGCGGCTCGGGCGGCGGCATAGACCTTGAAGAAGTCGGTGCCGTCCACGCGGATGCGCTCCAGGCCTTCATAGCCTGCCGTCAGCTTGTAGGGAGTACCCCCTGCGGTTTGATCGGCCACGGGGACGGAGATGGCGTATTTGTTATCCTGGACGAAGAAAAGGGCGGGGGCTTTGAGGCGGGCTGCCCAGTTGAGCGCTTCGTGGAAATCGCCTTGCGAGGTCGCGCCTTCGCCGCAGGAAACGTAAGCATATGCTTCTTCACCACGCCGTTGGATGCCCATGGCAAGGCCGAGGCCCGGCAGAAACTGTGCACCGACGGAAGAGGAGGTCGTGATGATGTTCTTGTCAGGCAGGCCGTAGTGCTCTGACATCTGCCGCCCGCCGGAGTTGGGGTCATCGGCTTTGGCATTGTGGGCCAGCAGTTGCTCTTTCGGCGTCAGGCCCAGCGAGAGCGCCATGCACAGGTCGCGGTAGTACATCGCAAACCAGTCGTGCCCCGGCTTCGAGAGCAGGCCCACGGCGGCCTGCGCGGCTTCGTGCCCGGCACAACCGATGTGGAAAAAACCTTTGCCCTGCTTCAGCAAGGTGAGCATCTTTTCATCAAGCCGACGCGACATGCGCATTGTGCGGTAGACCCTCAGCAGCGTTTCTTCCTCGAAGTCTTCCGGGCTGACGGGCTGAATGTCGAGCGCGCCGTGATGAACGATAGAAATGCCAGGATCGGGCACCTGCTCTTCCTGGTTATGGTGACCGGGTTCTTCGCCCCAGCCATCGACAGGTTCTTCCGCTACATCCGTGTTTGGAAGCGCTTCCTGGGGGAGGGGATGGGAGCTATTTCGCTTATTTTTGCGTCTTGCCATTATGTCTATCGTCAAGGGGCCAAACCGAGGCCGTGAAAAGATACATCCTGCATGCCGCGAGGTGACAGAGACGGAGCGATCCCTGAGTTTAGATAGGGATGACCTGCGTGCTTGACCTTTTGAATTGAAACCCTGTCACGCACGTTCCCGGAACCTGTAGTGGGAGTTTTCGGGAACGCCAAAAGGTACGAAAAAACGACCTCAATCAAAAGCGAGAACAGAATGCCAGATCCGCCCCGGTAGCAGAAAAAGGATGAATTCTGGCAGATGCGCTACTCGGCGTATTCGACGGTGGCGGGGGTACCAACATAGGCTAGCTCGAACCAGAAGCGCGTGCCACGCCCGAGGGTACTTTCCACGTGGATCGGCTCGCCGTGGGCCTGGAGAATTTGCTTGACGATACTAAGGCCGAGGCCCGTGCCGCCGCTCTTGCGCGAGCGGTCGGGATCGACGCGGTAGAAGCGCTCGAAGATGCGGTCGAGGTGGTCTTCGGGGATGCCGCGTCCGTTGTCTACCACTTCGATGCGCACCTTGTCGAGGCGGCGGCGAAAACGACACCGCACTGTGCCCTCGTCGCTGTAGGCAATGGCATTTTCGATCAGGTTGACCAGCACCTGCCGGATGCGATTACGGTCGGCGTGAACCATCAGCGGGGGATTGTCGACAGCCAGATGGAGGCCTTTTTCTTCGGCTTTCGGGCGCAGCATCTCGATGACCTCTTCGAGCAACTCTTGCAGATCGAACGTGCTGGACTTGATCATATCCTCGCGGTATTCGAGCTGCGCGATCTCGATCAGGTCATTGAAGAGGTTTTGCAGGCGTTGCAGGTTGATGAGACCCTTTTCGGCGTAGCGCTTGCGCATGGCGTCGTCGAGGCGGGGCGAGCTGAGCGCTTCGAGGTAGCCGCTAATGGCGAAGATGGGATTGCGCACCTCGTGCGAGACATTGCCGATAAACTCGCTCTGCAACCGTGCCAGCCGCTCCAGTTCGTCGATTTTTTCGCGATAGCTGGAGGACATGTGGTTGAGACTCTGGGCCAGATCCTGGATTTCGGTAGATCGGGTATCGACGCGGATTTTGCCATCCACCTGCCCTTCGCTGATCTGATAGGCGCTTTTGCGGATGGTGCGGAGGGGCTGGGTCACCTTGTCGGAAGCGATCCAACTGCCGATGAGCGCCATCACGAGTGCCAGCACCATACCCACCAGGAGCGTAAGTTGCATGTTACGCACGAGCCGAAACAGCCGGGGCTCGGGTTGCATGACACGCATGATCAGCCCCGATTCCGGGCGCGTAATCTTAATATAGACGCCCCGGCTATTCGGGCGGTTGGGTCGCTCAATCGACTCGACATGGCGCTCTGGCAGTGCCCTTAGTTCAGCCAGGGAGATTTGCGTCTCGGCGTTCAGCAGCGCGCCATCGCGTACATCCCAGAGCACGCTGTCCTGGTTGGCTACCGTCACGTCCAGATCTGTCAGGCGGCTGATGTCGCGGGCCACCTGCTGTTTGTCGAGCGACGTTTCGGCCTCTTCCACCAGGATGGCGATGCGCTCGGCCTGCTCCGCCAGCGACTGGTCCATCGCCTCCTGCATCTGCGTCCGCAGCATGAACGCGACGTAGAGCGCCACCACCACTACCGCCGCTCCCACAAACAGCGCGAAGGTCAGAAACATCCACGTGTGGGTAGAGGCGCGCGGCGGCAGGAAGAACCGCCCCAATCGATGCAGCCTGCTTTTACTCATGGTGGTTAGGAATTGGAAACTAGAAAATGGGCACAGGTTCGGCTATGCTCAAAAGCTCCCATTTTCTACGTACGTACATACGTCAGTCAGGTGCGCTTCATGCTCCAATTCCCCTATCCTCACTGCTATGCTTCTTCGCCGGTGTCGTCCCGGACGAAGCGGTAGCCCACGCCACGCACGGTCTGGATATGTTTGGCGAAGGAGCCAAGTTTTTCGCGCAGGTTTTTGATGTGGGCATCTACAGTGCGTTCGGTGACCATCATGGCGTCTTTCCAGATGGTTTCCAGTAATTGCTGCCTGGTGAACGCTTTGCGTGGGTGGCGGACCAGATAGCGCACCAACTCAAACTCGGTAAGCGTCAGGCCGAGGTCTTTCCCATCAAGTGAGGCGCGGTATTCGTCCTCGTAGATGGTCAAGTCGTCCACCTGGAGCGTCTTGCTTTCTTCGACGCCGGAGCGACGCAGCACGGCCTTCACATGGGCCAGGATGACTTGGGGCGAGACGGGCTTAGTGAGGTAGTCGTCGCCGCCCATCATCAGCCCCTTGACCTGATCCTCTTCCTCTACTTTGGCGCTGAGGAAAATGATGGGGATGGTTTCCGTTTCGACGCGGGAGCGAAGCCGCTCGCAGACTTCATAACCATTCATGCGGGGCATCATGATGTCGAGCAGGACGAGGTCTACTTCGGGCGTCACCTTTTCCAGCGCCTCCTCGCCATCGTAAGCCTGTGTCACAGTGTAGCCTTCTTCTTCCAGGAAGTGGCTCACAACTTCGACGACGTCTTCTTCGTCATCGACGACCAGAATGTTGATTTCAGATGCTTCAGAGGTTGTGGTAGCCATGCTGAAAAGGTGTTTGGGTGATCGGATGAAGCGCCGGGTTCTAACAAAGCCAACAGCGGCAGGTTTGTTTGTGCGCTAAATATATTGCGAGCCCTTCACATCCATGTAAAGACTCATGCAAAGAAATGCGCCCTGCTGCATGGTAGCAAATTTATGAAGGATTTAAAAGATTTTATTCAGATTCCATGCCTGCTGCCTCCAGGATGAACGCGGGTGTTGATGGTTCACCCTGAAAAAAAGAGGATTCAACCTTGCGTGTAATCGCCCAACGGTGAAGCCACGTCAGGCCCCCGCGTCCGGTGTATGTGTCGGGGGAAGCGTATGCTTCGTCTTCCAGCGCGCGTTCCAGTGTAATGAACGTATAGCCGCGCGCTAGCATCATTTCGGCGAGCGTGTCGAAGTGGTTGGCGTTGAGCAGGTTGGCGTGGATAAGCAGGGTCTGCCGGATCTCGCGCCCAAAAAGTGCCACGGACTGCTGTTCGAAGTAGGCAAACTTCGCATCCATGTACGCCACATAGGCGTCGGCGATTTCCTGCATGGCGAGTGAGTCGGCCTGGGCGGCGGCGGTATCATAGGCCAGCGCAAAGATCCACTCCGCGTTGTCGATGGTGACGGGTGCGACGCGGTAGTCATGCTCGCCAAGGAAACCCTCCAGGGCGTGCTTTGTGTCGAGGTCGGTGCCGGTGTGCAGGTAGGGGTGGCGGAAGTAGCGCATCGCGAGGCCGTAGTCGTGCAGCAGTTGCTTCGTTACCATTTCACCTTCAAGTATGTCTGCCTGGAAAGTGTCCAGCGGGGTGTTGTGCAAGTCATGATGGGAAAAGGAGTGGTTGCCCAGATCCAGGCCCGCGTCGAGCCAGTGGCGGAGCATGGCCACCCGCACCGTGTCCAGCGTGCCGTCCACGTAGAGCTTGCCCTCATTTACGAATCCAACGGCAGGCACCTCGTACGCGACGAGATGAGACACCAGATATTGCGTCATCGCCAGGTGATTCGCGTTGTCTCTAAAATTGCGCGAGTTGATGGGCAGGTCGTCGATGGTGATGGCCACTTCACGCTGGGGCGGCGAGTCCGGTTGCGCCAGCACGGGCAATGTGAAGAGGCAGAGCAGCAGGAGGGTCGTAAGGAGACGCATGGATTTCCGATAGACAGAGAGAAAACGACAAGTGCGTGATAGACAGGGGCACGGACAATAAAAAGAATCTACATTTTATTGTGGACTTTGGTGGTCTTAATAGTAAAGTGGGGATGGTCTTACAAGAAAGATGGAAATAGTGGGATCAAATCGCTGTGTCAGGCATCAATGAGGTGCTTTCAATAATTATTGAAATTTCTAAAAGGGCCGCTCGGTGTCGTAACAACCGCTTCTCAAGCGGGTACATTCGGGTAGTTCATTAGCGAGATCCTATCGGGCACGATGGCTTCCACCAACATGCTACGCTTGTTCAGTACAGAGACGCAACTCGTCGATACGCCGGAGGGTATTTTTACCTCGTCGGGCGTGTGGTTTCGGACGCGGATCGCGTTGCTGGAAGACTACGCCGGGGCCATCTTTGCCCATGAACCTTTGCCGACGGTGGTTGGCCACGCCGAAATCTGGCTCCGCTCGGCCCAGACCCTCGCCCTCTGGATTTTGCCCGCCTTTTTGTTTATTGTCTCGCCGGTCCAGGCGGGACTGGGGGCGCTGGTCGTCTACGTGGCGTGGCGGAGCCTGGGGCCGTCGTTCGTCAACCGCCCAATGACGTGGCTCTTCGGCGTGATGGATCTCGTGCTGATACAGGCGCTCTACTACGTTTTTGCGTTGAGCACGCTGGCTGCACAGGAGCAGTACATCGCCGTATGGACCGGGCTGGGCGGCTTCATTTTGCTACGCTGGGGCCTTGTCCGCTGGGCCACCACGCCCTTGATGCGGCCCATCTGGCGCTCGCTCTATGTGTTGCCTGTACCTGACCAGGTGCTGCGGGCTATGCTGGTACGCGCCGCCATGAAGTTTGGCGTTTCGCTGCCCGAACTTGACCGGATGGAGCGACAGATCCTCGACAACCTACATCGTAAGAAAAAGCCCAAATAGATGCCGACCACGACGCTCCATTTTGTTCGTCACGGCGAAACCGATTACAACCGCCAGCGCATCGTGCAGGGTAGCGGGATTGATGTGGCGCTGAATGCGACGGGCCGCGCTCAGGCTCAAGCCGTGGCCCAGCGGCTGGCCGAGGTGCCCTTCGATGCCATTTACGTGAGTACACTACGCCGGGCCATTGAAACCGCTGAAGAGATTGCCTCCAGGCATGGATCCGTGCCGGTGCATCAACTGGGTGATTTGCAAGAAATGGCGTGGGGCATTTACGAAGGCCGCCCCGCTTCCCCCGAAACAAATGCGGCATTTGCCGAGATCAGCGCCCGCTGGCGGCGTGGTGAATTCGATTATCAGATCGAAGATGGCGAATCCATTCTGGATGTTCAGGCACGGGGGCAGCGGGCCGTAACGCATATTCTGGAGCGGCATCCCGGCGAGACGGTGTTGGTGGTGACGCACGGGCGCTTTCTGCGCGTCATCCTCTCAACGCTGCTGGACGAGTATGGCCTGGAACGCATGCACGAGATTGCGCACAGCAACACGGCGGTCAACACGCTGATCTGGCGCGACGGATGCTTTGAAGCCGAACGGATCAACTGCACGGCGCATCTGGACCAAGTACCTTCCTCTGATACCGAGTACGCATGATAGATCCTTTTGTCCATATCGAAACCGACGTCCTGGAGCCCGAGCACCTGCGGCATTCACTGGCTGAGGCGGTGAGCCATGTTCTGGAACGACGCAACGGACATGCGGCCACAGATCGTCACATCGTGCAGGTAGCCCTGCCGGTGGGCGATGTAAAAGCCTTTCGCTGGTTACAGGCGCAGAGCACGGCTGCAAAAGTGTACTGGTCGGGCCGCGATGGCACCATGGAGGTGGCAGCGATGGGCGAGGCCGATGTGTGTTGCCGTCCTGCACCTGCAGGGTTTGAAGCGCTACGCAGGCATCTTGCGCCTGTGCTGGCGTCGTGTGATCCGCAGGCGCGATACTACGGTGGTTTGCGTTTCGATCCAAGCCTGGCATCCTCTGAGCCATGGGCTGCTTTTGGAGCCTATCGGTTTGTATTGCCGCGTTTCGAGGTACGCATGCAGCCGGAGGGAGCGGTGCTGATCTGCAACCTCGTCTTGCCACGGGATCACGACCGCAAAGCCAACGTGCTCGCCGAAATCAAGTCGCTTTCGTTTTCTGCTGGATTGGCGGCGCAAGGGGTGCCGACCCCTGTTGGACGCGCCGATCAGCCAGCGCGGATGCGTTGGAGCGAAATGATTGCGTGGGCACTGGGCGCGTTCGAGACAAATGGCCTCGACAAAGTGGTTTTTGCGCGGGAGGCGGCTTTTGATTTTGATGGAACACTCGATCCCCTCGCGTTGCTCGAAAATCTGAAGGCGGGCACACCGGGGTGCTTTCATTTCTGCTTCCAGCCTGCCGAGGGTACCGCCTTCGTCGGCGCTTCGCCGGAGCGGTTATTTCGTCGCCAGGGCCGCATCATCGACAGCGAGGCTGTCGCCGGGACCCGCCCGCGCGGCGCGTCGGCCACCGATGATGCCCGCCTGCTCGAAGAGCTTTTGCAGAGCGACAAGGACCAGCGCGAGCATGAATACGTGCGCATCAGCCTGCGCGAGAAGTTGGGGCCGCTCTCAGAAACATTTCACTTGGATGCACAGCCTTCGGAAATGAAGCTGGCGAGTGGTCGCCACCTTGTCTCGCGGGCGCATTCCACCCTGCGCGAGGAGGTCACCAGCCTGGATGTGTTGCAAGCCCTGCACCCGACGCCCGCTGTCGGCGGCTATCCCACGCCCGAAGCGCTGTCTGCCATTCGGTCGCAAGAGCCCTTCGATCGGGGCTGGTATGCCGGACCCGTGGGCTGGATTGGGCCCGATGCTGCCGAGTTTGCGGTCGGTATTCGATCCGGGCTCGTGCAGCCCCGCCACCTCTCGCTCTTTTCAGGCGCGGGGATTGTACCCGGCTCCCGCCCGAACGAGGAATGGAAAGAGATCGAGTGCAAAATCAGCGATTTCATCAAGGTGCTGGGCCTGAGGACGTGATTTGAGTATGAGAGGATGGGCGTGTGGGGGTATGGGTGGATGAGAAGAAGGCCCCGCTTCTACGCTCCCACACGCCCAGACCCCCAACCGTCCATACTCTGCCATTACACATGATCGCCTCGCCGAATATCAACCGCGTCTGGGCCGATCTAATCGTCGAGGAGTTGGTGCGGAAGGGCATTGACTTTTTTTGCATTGCGCCGGGCTCGCGGAGCACACCGCTAACGACAGCTGTGGCGGCCCATCCGAAGGCGCGTCACCTGGTTCATTTCGACGAACGCGGTACAGCCTTTTGTGCGCTTGGCTACGGGCGGGCTACCCGCCGTCCCGCCGTATGGATCACCACGTCAGGCACCGCCCTCGCCAACGGCTACCCGGCTGTTGTAGAGGCCGCTACCGACGGGGTGCCGATGCTGTTGCTCACGGCGGATCGCCCGCCCGAGTTGCGGCAGACCGGAGCCAACCAGACCATCGATCAGGTCAAGCTCTTCGGAGACTACACGCGCTGGTTCTTCGATCTGCCGACGCCCACCGTGGACATTGACCCGGCCATGGTGCTGACGACCATCGATCATGCAGTTTATCGGGCGCAGCGCACGCCGGGCGGGCCCGTGCATCTCAACTGCATGTTTCGTGAGCCGCTGGATCCTACGCCGGATGGGCACGACTACGAGCCATACCTCGCCGGGCTGGCTTCATGGCAGAAGCAGGCAGGTCCATTCACGCACTATGCTGCTACCACGCCGCAGAGGAATGACCACGATATCGAGACCGTCCGGCACCATCTGGATGGAGTAAAACAGGGCATCGTGGTAGCCGGGAAGCTCGAAACCAGATTGCAGGGCGAAGCTGTGGTGCGGCTGGCCAACCGGCTCGGCTGGCCGCTCTTTCCAGACATTGGATCGCAGGTGCGGTTGGGTGGGGGAGAGGCGTCGAACACGCGCATCGGGCCGTACGACCTGCTGCTCAGCAACTTTACCTTTCGAGCAGAACAGGTGCCAGACGCTGTGCTGCACATCGGCGGGCGGTCTACCTCGAAATGGCTTGCGCAATGGCTCAAGCAACACCGGCCCGAGCCGTACCTCGTTGTCAATGAAAACCCGGCACGGCTCGATCCAAACCACCACGTCACGCATCGGATTGAGGGTGATGTTGCTACTTTTTGTGGACGGCTGATGGATCGTACCACCTCAGTTCCGGCTGTAACTCCGTGGCTCGACACCTGGCGCGAGGCAGCAGCGGAGGTGCGGCAAACGCTGTCCATTTTTTTCGAGGTGGAGGAGGCGTTGAGCGAACCGCTGGTGGCCCATCTGGTGGTCTGTCATAGTCCAGAAGGACGGGGCCTCGTACTGGCGAGCAGCATGCCTGTGCGAGATGTTGATATGTTCGCGCCGACGGATGGTCCCGCGTTGCCTGTTGCCGCCAACCGGGGCGCGAGTGGCATTGACGGGCTGGTAGCGACAGCGGTAGGATTTAGTGAGGGGTTGGAGCAACCTGTTACGTTGCTGACGGGTGATCTGGCCCTGCTGCACGATCTCAACTCGCTGGCCCTGCTGCGGGATCGCCCGGTCGTGGTTATCGTGCTAAACAATGATGGCGGCGGCATTTTTCACTTTCTGCCCATCGCCCAGCATGAGGACGTATTTGAGCCCTTCTTCGGCACCCCGCATGGCCTCACGTTTGAGGCGGCGGCGGATCTGTTTGGGTTGGTCTATCATCATCCCACCACGCCGGACGATTTTGTCAAAGTCTACCAGTCAGCGTGTGCCCAGGCGACGGGCACGCTCATCGAGGTCACGACGGAGCGAGCGGGAAATTATGACCTGCACCGTCGCGTGATGGCGATGATGTAAAGAAGTAGGCATGGATCGCGCCACCAACCAACATGAGGCAGTCTGCGCGGTATGCTTTGGTGATTTTGTCCCTCAAAGAGACGCACAGTATGGCCTCGTTCGCTCGTTCTTTAATGATTGTACTGCTTCTGGTCGGCGCTTCCTGCTCGCCGGAAGCAGCGCCCGTAGACGACGAATCCGGTGCCGAGACCGCTCCCGTTGCACAACCTGCACCGGAACCTGAGCCAGCGCCCGACCCTCTCTATGAAATTCCCGCCGTCGACATGCGAGTGGCTTTTGCGGATGGGCTCTACGGGCTGTACAACCAGAGCGTAGCGCCTGAAGCGGCCCGTCGCCTTGAGGGGAGCGAGATCAGGGCATGGCTCGAAACCCTGGAGGAGCACGATCCGCGCTCTGTTGCGTGGGCCCGGCGTCAACTCGCTGAGGTATTGCAGCAGCCCTATGTGGTCGCCTTCGTTATGCCCGGTGCAGTCCAGGAAAGCTGTGCCTCGTTCAAGGAGGCGCTCTATGTGCCCATCCCCGAGCGCTTTCAGGAAGGTGCGCTTAACACCGACGGCATCATTCTCAAGGAGACCTGCGAGACGGGCAATCTGTGTCTGCAATGCGTGGGAGGGCGCGGCGAGGCTCCCGATGGGACGAAATGCTCCTGCGTCTGTACGCTCGGCGCGTGCCCGGCTACCGACTGCGTAACCTGTTAATTCGATTGGTATAGATCTCTTATGTTTAGACGGTTAATGTTGTATTGTTTGTTGTTTGCCTCGCTTGGGGGCCTTGTGGCCTGTGAGTCCGAGCTGCCACCTGAAATAGTCATCGAACGTGACCTGGCCGACATTCAAGAACGTGACACGCTCTTGGCACTCGTCGCTTATAATTCGACCAGCTATTTTCTGTATCGCGGCGAGCCGCTGGGGTATGAGTACGAACTGCTCCAGGATTTTGCCGAGGCGCATGATGTGGTCTTGAAAACCCGTGTCGTTCGCAACCGCGATAGCCTCTTCACCATGCTTAACCGCGGCGATGGCGACATCGTAGCTGCTCGCCTGACGCAGACCGATACGGCGCGGGTTGCTTACACCACAGCCCTCTACAAGACCGATCCGGTGGTGGTGCAGCGGGAGGCTCCCCGGGCGAATCAAGTGGTTGGCCCCGAAGCTGCAGAGCCGCTTCCAGAGAAGGCCCCGCCGGTAGCTCGCAATCTCTTGCCGGACTCGCTGACGTTCTCGGCCCGACTCATCACCCGGCCCACGGAACTGGCAGGCGAAGAGGTACATGTCCAGCGCGAAACGGCCTACGAAGACCGCCTTGTCGAGTTGTCAGATCAAATCACGGGCGACATTATCGTGGTGGAGGTGGACAGCGACACCAACGCCGAGAAGCTCGTCCGGGAAGTCTCGCGGGCCAAGATTAACCTCGCTGTTGCGCCGGAAAATGTAGCAAAGCTGCAAGAAGACTATTACCGCAACATTATCGTGTTGCCCACCATCGGGCCACCGCAGGAGGTGGTATGGGCTGTCCGCCGCACTTCATCGGTATTGCAGGACACGCTCAACGCCTGGATCAAGGCCAAAGAAAACCAGCAGCACTTTGCCCGTGTGTACACTAAATACTTCAAGGACCGCAATGGCTACCGCGAGCGTGTGCAGAGCGAGTATCTTACCTCCGAAACGGGCGTGCTGAGTCCGTACGATCCCCTGTTGCAACAATATGCAGACTCCATCGGGTGGGACTGGCTATTGCTCGGCTCCCAGATGTACCAGGAGTCGCGCTTCAAGCCGCGGGCGCGGTCGTGGGCGGGGGCGCAGGGCCTGATGCAACTGATGCCCCCGACGGCCCGGCAGTTCGGCGTCCGCAATCCGAATGATCCCGAAGATAATGTGCGCGGGGCCACCAAGTTCATCGAGTGGCTGACCAATTACTGGGACGACATCATTGTGGATGAGGAGGAGCGCCTCAAGTTCATCCTCGCCTCCTACAACACTGGGCACGGCCATGTGGAAGACGCCCGGCGTTTGGCCGAGAAATACGGCGACGATCCAAATGTTTGGGAAGAGGTTGCGTACTGGTTGCTCCAGAAGTCCAAAGAGTCGGTTTATGAGGACCCTGTGGTGAAATATGGCTTTGCGCGTGGGCTGGAGCCGGTGATGTACGTCAATCACATCCTGGAACGCTATGATCACTACCGGCAGTTCGTTGTGCCAGAAGCATGAGCATGCCCGAAGCAGCCCTTCTCCATCACATCGCAGCGGGCGATCCATCCCGGTCTACCGTGGTATTGCTGCACGGCTTTATGGGATCATCGGCAGATTGGAAGTCGGTGATCCAGCACCTGGCTTCGTCCTATCACTGCCTCGCCGTTGATCTGCCGGGGCATGGTGCATCTAGCGTATGGCCAGCGTCTCGGTTCACGATGGCAGCGACCGCAGAGGCCCTCGTCGATGTGCTCTACGCGCATCACATCGATTCATGTTCGTTGGTAGGCTACTCAATGGGCGGACGGCTGGCCTTGTACTTCGCGCTGAGGTATCCCCATCGTTGTGGCAAGCTCCTTCTCGAATCCACTTCACCTGGACTGAAAACTGCCCATGAACGAGCTGCCCGCCGCAAAGTAGATGAACAGCGCGCCGTGTGCCTGGAAACCGAAGATTTCGACGAATTTGTGCGCGATTGGTATGCGCAGGCCCTATTTTCTTCTCTGGCACAACACGAAGGATTGGCTGAGCGCATGATCGCGGCACGGCAGCGAAACGATCCGCGGGCCCTGGCACAGTCCCTGCGTGGGATGGGCACCGGGCAGCAATCCTCTTTGTGGGAACGGCTCGCCGCGTTGCAGGTCCCAACGCTGGCAGTCGCAGGTGCCCTTGATGCAAAATACGTCGATATCGCCCGGCAGATGAAGGCCGCCAGTGATCAGATACAAATGGCCATTGTGCCTGAGGCAGGCCATAACGTACATGCCGAGCAGCCTGCGTCTTTTTTAGACCTGTTAATCCGATTTCTGTAATGTCCATCGAAATTCCCAAAGAAACACGGGACGAAGCTATTGGCTCCATCGAACTGTATTTCCAGGAGAACATGGAGGCGCGGATCGGCAACATCGCTGCCGGTGCGCTGCTCGACTTTTTCCTGGAAGAGATCGGTCCATGTATTTACAATAAGGCTGTCGCCGATGTGCAGGAGCGGCTCCAGGCGCATCTCCTGGAGATCGACGTTGATGTGCATAAAGAGCCGTTTACGTACTGGCGGCGATAGCCATCGCGCTCTACGCTTGACCTAGAACCCCAAACCAGCATCACTTTTCATGGCAAAAAAAGGGCATCATTTCACCAAGCGCCCCGAAGTCACCGGCCCGATTGAGTGGGCCAACGCCGGGGACTATTCCGACATCAAATATGACAAAGGCGTGCCCGGCACCGACACCGCGGGCATCGCCAAAATCACCATCAACCGACCCGAGGTGCGCAACGCGTTCCGTCCGCTGACCGTGCAGGAGATGCAGCACGCCCTCGGCGATGCCCGCGACGATAGCAGCATCGGCGTGATTATTCTGACGGGGGAGGGGCCGCATGCCTTTTGCTCCGGCGGCGACCAGCGCATCCGGGGCGAGCATGGGTACAAGGAGGAAGGCAACCCGGCCATGCAGCGCCTCAATGTGCTCGATTTTCAGCGGCAGATCCGTACCTGTCCCAAGCCGGTCATCGCAATGGTGGCAGGATGGGCGGTGGGCGGCGGGCACGTGCTCCACGTCATTTGCGACCTCACCATCGCTGCCGACAACGCCAAGTTTATGCAGACCGGACCCAAGGTCGGCTCGTTCGATGGCGGCTATGGGGCGAGCTATCTGGCGCGGATCGTGGGGCAGAAAAAGGCCCGTGAGATCTGGTTCTTGTGCCGTCCCTATGATGCCCAGCAGGCGCTCGATATGGGGCTCGTCAACACGGTCGTGCCGCTCGACGATCTCGAACGCGAGACCGTGCAATGGTGCCGCGAGATCCTCGCCAACTCCAACATCGCCATCCGCATGCTCAAGGCGGGTCTCAACGCCGACTGCGACGGGCAGGCCGGATTACAGGAACTGGCCGGTCATGCCACCATGCTGTTTTACATGACCGAGGAGGGTCAGGAAGGCAAAAGAGCCTACCTCGAAAAACGCCCCCCCGCCTTCGACGAAGAGGGGTACAAACCGTGATGCGATTTTGGATTTTCGATCGCGGATTTAGGAGACGCGAAGGGAGTTGCCAGTGATAGCTGTAAGCGGTCAGCTATTAGCTTATGAGCAAAGAACGGAGAACTGACGGCTGATAGCTATTTTCAACGGTATGGAAAACGTTCAATCCCAAGTCCAGTATCCCCCATCGAAAATCTGGCTGCTTGCAGCGCGGCCTAAGACGCTAGGGGCGGCCATCGCGCCGGTGCTGATGGGGACGGCGATGGCGTGGGCAGCAGGCGGCTTCCACGCACTCGCGGCTGTATGTGCGTTGCTCGGTGCGATGTTCATCCAGATCGGGACGAACTTCAGCAACGACTATTCTGACTTTCTGAAAGGAGCCGACACCGAAGAGCGGAAAGGTCCGCTCCGTGTCACGCAGGCCGGACTCGTGACGCCCGAAGCCATGAAGCGAGCCACTGTAATCGTATTTGCGATGGCGGTGGTAGCGGGCGCGTATCTCATCTGGCGCGGCGGCTGGCCCATCCTGCTCATTGGCGTGTTGTCCATTTTGTCAGGTTTGCTTTATACCGTGGGGCGGTATTCGCTCGCCTACCTCGGCCTTGCTGACCTGTTCGTGCTGGTGTTCTTTGGGCCAGTAGCCGTGGGGGGGACCTATTATGTGCAGACGTTGATGATCAACATGGTCGTAATCATGGTGGGGTTTGCAGCAGGCTTGCTTTCCGTGGCAATTCTACTCGTCAACAACATCCGCGATGTGGAAGAAGACCGGGCGGCGAATAAGAAGACATTAGTCGTGCGGGCGGGCCGGTCGTTTGGCGTCGGGCTGTATGTTGCTTGTGTGCTGGTGGCTGTGCTCATTCCGATAGGATTGTACCTCTTCACAGGGCAGCACCCGTGGGCGATGACAGTGGTTCTCATCCTGCCGCTGGCATGGCCCATCGTGCGTAAGCTTCGCCATGAGTGCAATGCGATGGCACTCAATCCGCTGCTCGGAGCCACAGGGCGTCTGCTGCTTCTCTACAGCCTGCTGTTCTCCATCGGATGGATGTTATAGGTCCTAGTATGAGACTGGCTGCTATCGATTTGTATCGCTATACCTTGCCGCTCACTGCTCCGCTTATCTTAAAAGGGGAATCATTGCACGAGCGGCGCGGTTTTCTGATGCGCGTGAAAGATGACGCAGGCCACACCGGATGGGGGGATGTAGCGCCGTTGCCAGGGTTCAGCCGGGAAAGTCTAGAAGATGCAGCAAGGCAGCTGCAAGACGTACAGCGCAATTGGACAGGGCAGCAGATCGCTGCTAATCCTGTTGATCCTGATCATCAGCTAGCCGAAAGGTTGGATCAAAAAGTGTGGGTCGCCTCGGTGCGTTTCGGAATTGAGGTAGCAACATGGGATTTGTTTGCTGCAGAAACAGATAGTTTGATGCCAGATGTGTTGTGTCCTGAAGCATCTCCCGTCGTTTCGCTGAATGGCCTCCTGCTTGGCAATCAGCAAGACATCATCGACCGGGCCACGCAGATGCGCGCCGAAGGTTACCGGGCCGTCAAGCTCAAAGTAGGGCGGAAGCCGGTGGCAGATGATGTAGCGCTGGTGCACGAGGTACGTTCGGTGCTGGGTGATGCTGTAGCGCTCCGACTCGACGCCAATCGTCTGTGGACAATGGACGAGGCTGTTGCGTTTGCCGAAGGCATAGCGGGAGTGCCCATCGCCTACATCGAAGAGCCCTTGCGTGATTTCTCTCTGTTGCCCACGCTCGCG
The DNA here is from genome assembly GCA_035312345.1 of Rhodothermales bacterium. Lineage (GTDB taxonomy): Bacteria > Bacteroidota > Rhodothermia > Rhodothermales > DATGCC01 > DATGCC01. The sequence goes on along the minus strand of DATGCC010000466.1, from coordinate 1,104 downwards.
GAACGCACGAAGGTGCCCATTGCTCTGGATGAATCGCTCATGGGGATGCCAGTAGCACAGTTGCAAGCGCATGCCTATGCTGCTGCCGTGGTGCTCAAGCCGACCCTGGTGGGCGGTGTGGCACACACGCTACGAATGGCACGGACAGCGCAGTCGCTGGGCATGACGCCGGTGCTGAGCGCGGCTTTCGAGACGGGGGTTGGACTCCGTGGCTTAATCGCGCTGGCGGCCTGCCTGGGCAAAACACCCGTTGGTTTGGATACCTATCACTGGCTCGCCGAGGATGTTCTTGAACCCCGTCTCGTGTGGGACGTGCCGGATATCGATGTAGCCACGCTGATGGAAGCACCGCGCCATATCAGCGAACACCATCTCGAACCTCTTCTATCTTTTTAGTGAGCACACCAGCACTTCCTGAACATATCGACGACCCGCTTCGTGCGATGGCGCAGCGCGATCCGCAGGCAGTGGCACTCATCACGCCGGATCGCACGTTGACCTACACGGCGCTGGATCGTATGGCCAGTGCGACGAGTCAGCACCTGCACACGCTCGGATACAGCGCAGGGGATCGTCTTGCCTGGTATGTACCGACGGGCTGGCGCGCCGTCGTGCTTCTCATGGCAGCTATCCGGGCGGGTCTGGTCACGTGTCCACTGAGTACGCGCATCCCGCCAAAGGGGGTAGCGGCTTTCCTGAAGCGTATTCAGGCACATACGCTTGTCACCGATCAGGTGGGAGTAGAAGAAGACATAGGGGGCAAAGTGGCTGTGGTGGCCCTGTCTGAATGGATCCAAGAAGGTGAGGGGGGAGAGGGCTTTGAGGGGAAGTGGGAGATGCAACAGCCTGCAACGGTAGTCTTTACGTCGGGCAGCAGTGGGGTACCGAAGGCGGCGCTGCATAGCCTTGGCAACCATGTATTCAACGCGCTGGGATCGAACGAAAACATCGCCCTTGCACAGGGGGATCGTTGGCTACTGGCGTTACCGCTGTATCATGTGGGCGGCCTTGGAATCGTCTTCCGGTGTCTGCTCGCAGGGGCGACGATGGTGGTGCCCATGCGAGACCTGGATCTTGGGGAAGCTATCAAACGCTATAATATTA
>DATGCC010000465.1:0-3959 GCA_035312345.1 Rhodothermales bacterium | reverse complement strand
ATGACGAGGGGCTTGTCGAACTCGGAATGCCAGCGCACCTGCGGGATGTCTTCGGGCCTGCCACTGTACCAGCCAAGGTATTCGTTGGCTCCGATCACATCAAGGTACTCGCTCAAGGGATCGTCCACCGTGATATCTGGGCCTTCGTAGGTGAGTTCGGTGGCTGCGGAGAGGAGCCGCGTCGGATCCAGGGCACGCGCCTGGTCAATCAGGTTTTTGAGAAACGCCAACCTCGCATCGGAGCGCGGCGTTTCGTTAGCAACAGACCAGATGACGACGGACGCCCGGTTTTTGTCGCGGGTGATCATCTCGGTGAGTTGCTGCTCGGCCAGGGCATAGGTATCCGGGTTCGACCACAGGATCGTCCAGTACACAGGAATTTCAGCCCACACCATCAGGCCCATCCGGTCGGCTTCGCGCAGCATGTATTCGTTGTGTGGATAGTGAGCCAGGCGTACATAGTTGCAACCCAGTTCTTTCGCCCAGGTCAGCAACGTCCGGGCATCCTCCGGGCTGTAGGCCCGCCCGCCCCGCAGCGGCGCTTCTTCATGGATGGAAATACCACGCAAATAAACTGGCTCGCCGTTCAGCAACACCTCTGTCCCTCGCGTGTCCAGGTGCCGAAAACCGATGGCATCGCGCACGGTGTCCGCCTCCGCGATCACTTCCACATCGTATAGCACAGGCTCCTCAGGCGACCAGCGCGTCAGGTTGGCAGAGAATCGGAAGGTGGCACGGCCCTCGGCGTTGGTCGTCACCTGCTGGGTAATGTTGGCCTCAGGGATGCGAATGTCCACAGCCTGCTGTGCCGCAGGGCCATCGAGTTGCACCCAGCCTGCCACCTGCTTGGGATCCTCAGGGTCGAGTTGGATGAAATAATCCTGGATGAACGTTTCGGGCACCTCGACCAGCAGCACGCGCCGCGTCAGGCCACCGTAATTCCACCAGTCGGTATTGACGGTCGGCACCCCGTCGCGCCGTCGTTTGGCATCTACCTTGACGATGATGGCGTTGTCCTGCGGCTGTACTTGGTCGGTGATTTCATAGGAGAAAGGCGTAAAGCCGCCGGTGTGCATACCCAGCGCCTCGCCATTCAGATACGTCCGTGCCTCGTAGTTCGCTGCCCCAAAGTAGACGAACAGCCTTCGGCCGGGCGGCAGGGCGTAGTCGAAATCGTGTTTGTACCAGACGGTGCCTTCGTAGAAGAAGAGATCGTCGCGCTGGGTGTTCCAGTCGCCCGGTACGTGCAGGCGGGCGCTGGTGTCAAAGTCGTACTCGACGAGGTCGCGTTTGCTTTGCGGCTTCTGGTTAGCAAAGTAGCCATTGCTGTGCGGCTCGTAGCGATAGTTGTAATAGCCGTTCTCGAAGGGATCGACGATGGTCGCCCAGGAACCATTCAGCGAGGTAGTCTGCCGCGCATCCACGTTTATCAAGGGCTGGGCGGATGCCGCCAGCGGGGTCAACAGCAAGAGCGTAAGCAGAATGCGCTTCATGGGCCTCGGATGTGAGCGACAGGGACAAGAACGAATCAACCTTCGCTTCCTAACCTAATCCCAGGAAGGCAAGTGTGCAACTGGGAAACGTGAGGGTGCCAGTCTCAATGTTGCTATCAGCACCCTCCCGTTTCATTCCACCTCTTCCAGCCTGATAGTCGCCGTGACAGGAAGGTGGTCAGAGCCTTGCTGCGCTGCACTGGTAGTGAGCGCGTGTAAATCTTGCACACGGGCATTGCGGGCGTAGATACGGTCGAGGGAAAGCACCGGGCGCGTAGCCGGGAAGCTCGGCGGCCAGTTGCGGTTGTGGTGCATTTCGAGAAACTCGCGCTCGAGCTCCCTCGTGGCCGGGCACCGACGCCAGGCGTTCATATCGCCCAGCAAGACCACCGACCCTTGCAGGTCCGGATGTTCGAGCAACGTGCGCACCTGTCGGCTGCGGATGCGATCTACGATGGCGAGGTGCGTAGCGACGACGGCCACGTCATGCCCGTTGCCCTCAAACTGGGCCGCGACCGCCGCACGCGGCTCCAGCCGTCCGAAGCTCAGGTCGATGGGGCGCACCTCGTTCATCGGCCAGCGTGAGAGAATAGCGTTGCCGAGCACGCCCATCCGATGCGGACGCGTCGGGGCGAAGGCGTAGTGAAGGTGTAGCTCCTCTGCAATCTGTTTCAGTGGATCGTCGTAATCGTCGGGGCGCAGCACTTCTTGTAAGGCAAACACATCCACATTCAGGCCCGCAATAACGCCCTTCGCCAGATCCGGCTTCCAGGAGCGACCGCCCGTTACCCCAGACCAGCGGTGTACGTTATAGGTTGCAATCTCGAAAACGGCCCCAGGGCCATCCGCGGAACCAGATCCATTGGAGGCCCCGTCGTAAGGCACATGCTCCAGGCTCAACCCTTTCCGTTCCGCATAGCTCTTCTCGCTACGTTCCCTGAGTTTTCTTTTGATGTCCAGACCCATACACCTGATACTTTTCCGTTGGGGGAGCAGGGATTTAATGCGAGGCATCACACCCGAGGTCCCCCTGAGACAAGACCTTCACGGTCAAAGTACTACATTCAGGCCCACTTGCAGCACGCGCCCGGCAGCCGGGTACAAAAAGACGACGCCCTCCCCTGCCGGATCGGGAAAACCAGTGGTACTGTACGTCGCATCGAAGAGGTTGAAAGCTTCGCCAAACAGCGTAAACGGTCGCTGTTCGTACGAGAGGCGGAGTGCGACCGTCGTGTAATCGGGCAGGCGAATGGTATTGGCATCGTCGAGAAAAATGCGCCGGGCCGAGTTGAGCGTCACGCTGCCTCCAAAGCCGGAGCGATGCGCCGCCCGCACGCCGCTGCTGATGAAGTCGCGTGGGATGGCTTTAACGTAGTTGCCCTCATTCTCGCCAAATTGAAAGGTGACCTCTTGCAGCGTGTAGTTGACAAACGCCGTGACCGAGCTACCAACATACATCTTCAACCCCGACTCGATGCCACGATGGCGACTCTCGCCAATGTTAACATTGCTGAAGGTCTCGAACGAAAAGTCAATCTCATCGGTCATGTCAATCTGGTAAACCGACAGCGAAAGTTCGGTGGCAAGCTGACCCGGCACGAGCGTAGCGCGGTGGTAGACGCCCGTTTCGAAGCTGGTTCCGTTTTGCGGTTTGAGGTCCGGGTTGGAAATCGTGATGCTGTTTTCCCCAAACGGGAAGGCGCGCTGGTCATAGAGTTGGTCAAGCGTCGGAGCCTTGAACGAGCGGGCGACTGCCGCATACCAGTTGCCCACCTGCCGCGCCGTCTGCATGTAGCGCAAATTAAGGCCAATCTTGGGACTGAACGCGGTATTGGTAGTGGTCGATTCCTCCCCCGTCGGCATCTCTGGCTCGAATGTGTCGCGGATCCAATCGAAGCGGCTGCCCAGCGTCAGGCGGACACGCGACACTGGATACAGATCGAGTTGGGCGAAGGCAGCGGCGGTGCTTCGGCGTCCCGTTCCTTCGGCCACTTTTTCGCCCCGTTCGCCCGTGGCCATGCTGTAGGTCTCGGCTCCGCCTGTCACCACATTGAAATATTCCGTACCCAGCGATCCGACAGAAGCATCGGCTCCCACGATCAGCTTGCTTCTGAATTCCAGTTCCGGCTCGTAGGTCAATTGCGATGAGGCCAGCAGGCGGGTCGCGTCGAGCTGTCGGTTTTTGGTGTCGGCAAAACTAGCACTCAGCGGCAGCGTGCGGACGATGTCGGCTTTGCGCAACTCTCCGGTAAGCGACCCATCAAGCTGGGTTGTCGGGCTAATCTGCGCCGTGCCATCGACGCCGAGACGGCCTGTGTACTCTTCTGTCTCGTCGAATCGATACAACGGTGCGCCTTGCACGCGACTCTCGTCGAGTTCTGTGGTCGTCAGAGGTCCCGGCACCTCGAAGGTCCGCCAGTGGTTGAGTGCGTTGAGCGTCAGCTTGTGTTGATTATCGCGGAGCAG
>DATGCC010000464.1:0-9767 GCA_035312345.1 Rhodothermales bacterium | reverse complement strand
CTGAATGAGAATCTGGTGCAGGTTGAGGCTGTGCGACGCTCTCAGGTGCCTGCGGCGCAAGCACTTTGCCGCGAGGCCCTCACGGAGTACGTGAGCTGGTTTTTTCATCAGCAGGCCCTGCAACCCGCCATCCACGCTATCCGCGAAACCTTCGAGACAATCCGGCTTCAGGAGATTGAGCGGCACCACCATCGCCTCTCGGATCTAGACCGCGCCGAACTGGATCGGCTGACCACTTCCATTATCCAAAAACTGTTGGCTGTCCCGGTGGTGCGGCTCAAAAACGTCAACCCGGATAGCATCGACTTCACACGCGGCATTCAGTTGCTGGAAGCGCTGTTTAGCCGCCCGGACTGTGAGGAAGAAACACCCGAGCGACCAGCTACGTCTGGCGAAAGCTCACCACCGGATAGCCCGGCGCTGTGTCCCTTCGAGCCGAAAGAAAACCTGCCTGCCGAGTTGAAAGCGCAGTTGCGGGAGGCTCTTCGGGTGCCTCGCCGATAGGCTGATTTGTCCATGTCTTCTCTGCTCATACTCGGTACACGCGGCAGTGCCTTGGCTCGCTGGCAGGCCAGTCATACCCAGGCCCTCTTGCAAGCCGCCGGGCATGCCGTCGCCATCGAGGAGTTCACCACCAAAGGCGACCGCGTTCTTGATGTCCCGCTGGCAGAGATCGGCGACAAGGGACTGTTCACGCAGGAACTCGACGCGGCGTTGCTGGCCGGAGAGATCCACCTGGCGGTCCATTCGCTCAAAGATTTGCCGACTACGCTACCCGAAGGGCTGGTGCTTGCTGCCATCACGGAGCGCGCTGCGCCGTGGGATGCCTTCGTGGCTCATCCCCGGTTCGAGGGTCAACTCAGCGACCTGCCCGAAGGTGCGACGTTGGCAACCTCGTCGCTGCGCAGGAAAGCACAGTTACTGGCGTGGCGGCCTGATCTGCACATCATTCCCGTACGTGGCAACGTCGATACGCGGCTGCGCAAGCTCGATGCGAGCGACTGGCACGGTGTGATTCTCGCCGAAGCAGGTCTTGGGCGGCTCGGTTTGCAGAAGCGTATTCGCCAGCGATTCCCTCTCGACATCATGATTCCAGCTGTCAGCCAGGGCGCGCTCGGCGTGGTGTGTGCTGCCTCGGATACAGCGACGCGGGACGTGCTCCACGACACCCTGAACCATGTCATCACCAGGGCAACGAGCACCGCCGAGCGGGCCTTTTTGCGGCGGCTCGAAGGTGGCTGCCAGGCTCCCATCGGTGCGTATGCGCACGTGGATGCGGAGCATCAGCTTTCTCTGCATGGCTGTGTGGCCTCGCTTGATGGCAGCGTGCTTATTCGGGAGCAGATTGTTGGAGGAATGGCGAACGCAGAAGTCCTGGGCACTGCCTTGGCGGAGCGGATATTGGAACAGGGCGCGGCGGTGGTTCTCAGCAATATTCGACAGGCGAAGGGGTGAGTGATGCTGCATTCATCGCTCGTATGCCTGCTGCGAGAACCGACCTCGCCCGATCCGTATGAGCAGGCCATGGAGGCTGCCGGGTTGCGCAGTGTGTCCGTACCGGTTTTGCGGTTTGCATGCGTCAATCAGGATGTGCTAGGTGCTGCGCTGAAGGAGCCAGACGCTTTTGGTGGATTGATCTGTACGAGTCCGAGAAGTGTTGCGGCACTGACACAGGTTTGGGCAAATGATATAGCAAGGCAAACTGCTTGGAGCGAGAAGCCGGTCTTCGTCGTCGGACCGAGAACAGCAGCGGCGGTGCACGATTTGGGACTGACGGCTGTCGGAGCAGATTCGGGCAATGCAGCCGCGCTGGCCGAAATAATCTGCCAACGGACTTTTTCGCTACCGTTGCTATTCCTGAGCGGCAACCGGCGACGCGACGCACTGTCCGATCAATTAACAGCAGGAGGTACGCCCTTTCAGGAGATTTGCGTGTATGAGACGCATCTGCGCACAGATCTGCCACTGGACACGCTGCCTGCGCTCGACTGGCTAGCGTTTTTCAGCCCATCTGGCGTGGAGGCGGTTCAGCAGTGCGACTTCGATGCGTCAACCATACCCAAAGCCGCTATCGGCCCAACGACGGCCCAGGCCATTGAGGCAGCAGGGTGGACTGTGGATGCCCTCGCGCAGCAACCTGCGCCGGAAGCGCTGGCAGCGGCGATAAAGCACGCAGGCTTGGACAGGTGATCACCTATTGCCCAGCGCAAACCTGCGTCGCTGTAGATGCAGCGCGCCTTCGGGGCGTAAGATGCTTTCGTAGAGATGAAAGTGCGACACCGAAAACGGAGGTAGCGTAAAGGATTGGTGAGCGCGTAGGAAGGTGCGAACCGCTGCAGCCGAAGCCTTTTTAACACGAGCGATGGTAATGTGTGGACGAAACGGTTTGGTATCAGGCGCGATGCCTATTTTTCCCAACTCGTGCGTTATGGATGCATGCACACCTAGCAGAGGTGGCTTCGGGGGAATACCTGCATAAATGACCCGTGGCCTGCGGAGCGAAGGGAAAACGCCGAGGTTGTTTCCTTCGAGTTCAAAAGTCGGTGCTTGCACGGAAGCCAGTGCTGCTTCAAACGAAGCCAGTGTCTCCTCATCGACATCGCCAATGAAACGAAGGGTAAGATGATACTGGGCCTCCGGCGTCCAGCGTACGGAAAGCGTCGGGTCTTGCAGTGCGGTGAGGCGGGCTTTGTGCTCGTCCGGCAGGTCAATAGCAGTAAACAGGCGGGGCATGGAAAACGCTCAAAAGAGAATCAGGCTGCAAAAAATCGTTTCCGGTGGGCAGACCGGCGTAGATCGGGCGGCGCTTGATGCTGCGCTGGCAGCAGGGCAGGCCGTAGGCGGCTGGTGCCCGGCAGGTCGCCGCGCCGAAGATGGCGTCATTGCCGCCCGGTATCCCCTCCAAGAAACACCATCTGTCGATTACGCGCAACGCACCGCCTGGAACGTCCGTGACAGCGACGGCACGCTGGTGCTCATCGCTGATACGCCAGCGGGTGGCACCGCGCTCACCCTCCAGGAAGCAAAGCGACAGGGCAAAGCCCTGCTGGTCGTGGATCTACACGCGCCGCCAGAGATATCGGCGGTGGCAGACTGGCTTGCCACGCATGAGATAACCGTGCTCAACGTAGCCGGGCCACGCGAGAGCGAAGCGCCCGGCATTTATGGATGGGCGAAAGCTTTCATGGAGATGTTGCTGGGCTAGCATGGACACATGCATGTAGCGCCTCGCGCAGAGCGTCGACATCTTCGGCGTCGTTGTATACATGCGGTGCAATGCGGATGGCATCGCCGCGTAGCGAGACGGAGATGTTGCGCTCATCCAGCAAAGCACGAAGCTGATCAATGGTGACATGCGAGGGGAGACGTAGACCAAACAGGTGGGCGCTTCGATGATCTTCCTCCTCCACAGAAAAGCCTAGCTCCTGGGCTTCACGCAACAGATCGCGCGCCAGGTCAGCACAGTAGCGCTGAATGGCTTCGACCTCCCATTCGTGCAGGTGCTCCAGTCCGGCGATGAGCATGGGGACCAGAATAAAGTTGCTACGCTCGCCCACATCATAGCGGGTGGCTCCAGGCTGATAGGCCGGCTCATACAGTACCAGTCCGCTGAAATTTTCGCTGCCGCGCCGCGTGATCCAGTTTTCTTCGAGGGGGAGGCCGCCGTCGAAGCGGGGGCCGAAGTAGGCCACACCGATGCTGTAGGGACCCAGCAGCCACTTGTATCCTGCGCAGATCAGCGCATCCGGCTGGATCGTTTGCACATCGAAAGGCAGCGCGCCGACAGCTTGTGTCCCGTCCACGACAAACGCAGCATTCACCTCGCGGGCACGTTCCCCAATGCGTTCGAGGTCGAAGCGCGTGCCATCGGCCCAGTGAACAGGAGCCATGGCAACGACGGCGGTGTCGGCATCGATGGTGTCGAGGATACGTTCGTTCCAGCGGGCACCACGTGGTGCTCCGTCGGGCGGCTTCACCACGCGCACCTCGGCTCCTGTTTCCGCCGCCAGACGATGCCATGAGTAGATGTTACTGGGAAATTGCTCATGCATCACCACCAGATTCTGCCCGCGCCGCACCTCCAGGTTGCGCGCCACGGTTGCGGTGCCATAAGAAGCAGACGGGATCAGCGCGATGCGCGAAGGATCGGCGTTGATCAACCCGGCAAACAAGCGGCGAGCAGTGTCGCTGTCTTCGAAGAAATCATCCGGTCCAATGAGCGAAGGGTTTCGCTTTTGCTGTAGACCTGCGAGGCCCGCCGCTTCCACCCGCTGCGAGAGGGGGGACATGTAGGCGCAGTTGAGGTAGTGCAGGTCGTCCGGTAGCGAGAATTGATGTTTCTGGCAGGAGAGCATGGGATAGTACTGTTCGGTGCGATCAGAACTTGATGCGATCAGAATTTGATGCAATGCGGATAGGCAACATACGTGAAAAAAGCAAAACCCGAAAAGCCAGTTGGCCCTTCGGGTTTTGAAAGTCCTAAAGGTGGGTCGTGTTCATCAGCGCACGACGTGGATCTGAAAATCGCTGTGGTCTGCATGATCCATCTCGCATTTCCAATCGAGCCGTCCACTGCTGAACGTTAACTCGTGTTCCAGATTCTCTAGCTCGTGGGCTTTGGCCTGGAGTTCTTCTTCGAGCCGCTCAATATGGATCTGGACGCGGTCATCTTCAATCGTTTGCAACCGGACCAGGGCTTGCTCAGCCCGCTCGACGCTTCGCCGCAGGGCGCGCTCGCGGATCTGATGGCTCCGTTCGATTTCGCGTTGCGCGCGTGCAATCTCTGCCTCGGCCCCGTCAAATTCAAAGGCAAAGACGCCATTATGGCGATGCACCTCAACGACATGGGACGGAGGCTCTATGCAAACGGGCGAGTACTTGTCGATGATTTTATACGAACTCAGGCTGAAGAGCATCAGCGCGATGCAACCCAGGATGGGCACCATCGAACTACGGGCGATTGGTTGTTCTTCATTCATGGAATACCTCCTACCGGCAATACAGGGCTGAGTGTAAAGTGTACGGACCGGACGCAAAAAGATGCAGGCCAAAGCAGGTAGGACCGCTTTTTTCTGGGGTGAGCAGACAAGAGCCTGTACCGAGCCGATGGGGTTAGAACGAAGGCCGCGCCAGATTATTGTTGCTGTGCCAAAAATACTGCTAATAAAATTGCATCAGGTCAGATAGTGTCGGCATCGAACCGGACGGGCACACCGGCCTCGTGGAGATAAGCTTTGGCTTCGTTGACGGTGAATTCGCGGAAGTGGAAGATGGAGGCGGCCAGCACCGCATCGGCGCGGCCCACGGTGAGCCCGTCGCGGAGGTGTTCGAGGGTACCGGCGCCGCCAGAGGCGATGACAGGAATGGTCACGCACTTGGCGAGGGCCTGGAGCAGGTCGAGGTCGTAGCCGTCTTTGGTGCCATCGCGGTCCATCGAGGTGACGAGCAGTTCGCCTGCACCATGCTGTTCGGCTTCGACGGCCCAGGCCAGCGCATCGCGGCCTGTCGGCTTGCGGCCTCCATGGGTAAAGACTTCCCAGCGTAACGGGTCACCATCCACCCGCCGCGCATCGATGGCGACGACGATACACTGCGAGCCAAACGCCTCCGCACCCTGGGTGATAAGCTGTGTGTTCCGGAGCGCCGCCGAGTTGAGTGAGATCTTGTCCGCTCCGGCGTGCAGCATGGCGCGCATGTCTTCTACGCTCCGCAGACCGCCACCGACAGTGAGCGGGATGAAAACCTGGTCCGCTGCTTTCCGCACCACCTCGTGCATGATGCCGCGCTGCTCGTGTGTGGCAGTGATGTCGAGGAAGACGAGTTCGTCGGCTCCTGCGGCGTCATAAAATCGAGCCTGTTCTACCGGGTCGCCCGCATCCACCAGGTCTACAAAGTTGACGCCTTTAACGACGCGGCCCTGGTCCACATCGAGGCAGGGGATGATCCGTTTGGCGAGGGGCATGGCAAGAGGCTAGGAGACTAAGAATCTATGAGTCTAGAGGCAAAGAGGAGAGGGGTTACAAAATCTTAGGCTCTTAGCCTCGTAGGCTCTTAGCCTCCTTCAACGGGGCGGTGGAGTAGCAGTTGAGGTCGAGGTGTTCTTTGTAGTGCCAGCACCAGAGCTTCTGGCAGGGGAATTTGTTTTCGTACAGCGCCCGCCCGACGATGACCGAATCGACCCGGTAGGGGGTTAGCTCATTGAGCCGAATGAGGTCTTTGTAATTGCCGACGCCGCCCGAGGCCGTGATGCGGGCTTTCTGGAGGTGTTCGCCAAGGGTACGGTAGGCCTGAATGTTGGGACCTTCCATCGTGCCATCGCGGCTGATGTCGGTGTAGACGATGCGCCGGACGCCGCGTTGCTCCATGTCCTGAGCAAACTCGACAGCATCGAGGCCGCTGCCTTCCGTCCAACCTTCCACCCGCACCTCGCCATGTTTGGCATCAATGCCGACTACAATCCGGCTGCATGTGAATGCGGCGACGGCTTCGGACACCAGATCAGGATTGCGTACGGCGGCGGTGCCCAGCACCACACGGTAGACACCCAGATCGAAAGCGGCCTGGATATCCTCCATGGAGCGAATGCCACCACCTACCTGCACGGGGATATCGAGCGTCTTGCAGATGTTGCTGATAACGGTGCGGTTGTCGTCGGAGCCGCCCCGTGCGGCGTCGAGATCCACCACATGGATCACACGGGCATTCTGCACCCGCCACAGCTTCGCCATCTTGACCGGGTCGTCGTAATAAACGGTTTCCCGCTCGTACGAACCCTGGTAGAGGCGCACACACTGCCCGCCGCGCAGGTCAATAGCCGGGATCACAAGGATCATGGGTACATCCGGTTTAAGCTACTGGTTTAACAGGTTATAAGCCTGTGTGCACAGGAAGTTGTCTCTTGCACCTAAAAGGCTGCAAAGTTCTCCAGAATACGCAGGCCATTGTGCTGGCTTTTCTCCGGGTGAAACTGCACGCCAAACACATTGCCACGGCCCACGATGGCTGGAAAATCAAGGCCATACGGGGTAGTTGCAAGGATATCATTTGGTTCATCCGGCACTGCGTGGTAGGAATGTACGAAGTACACGTAGGCTTCTGCTGGAAGCCCCGCGAGCAACGGCAACTCTTGTTGTATCGACAGCGTATTCCAGCCCATGTGGGGTACTTTCAACGGTTGAGTAGGTGGTTCATCAGGAGGACCAGTAGAAACCGTAGCAGGCTCCATCGCGCCTGCAAAACGCACGACGCGACCAGGCAGTAGGCCCAGCCCTTCATGTTCGCCTAACTCTTCGCTTACCTCGAACAGCAACTGCATCCCCACACAAACACCCAGAAACGGCACGCCGCGTTCAACAGCTTCCTGAATCGGTGCGACCAGTTCACGGCGACGGATCTCAGCAGCACATGCACCAAAGGCTCCGACACCGGGCAACACCAGATGGTCGGCACGGGCCAGATCATCGGGATTGTCGGTACGCACCACTTCGGCACCAACGCGCTCAAAAGCCTTCTCAATAGAGCGCAGGTTGCCTATGCCGTAATCGATAATCGTAATCATAGGGAATGGTGAAGTGCGAATGTCGAATGGCGATACATGGAACAGGGGCGGCGCATTCGCGCACGGCACCCATTCGCCCTTTGTCATTCGTCCTTCGACATTTGACTCAGTTCTTTCGAGCGTTGCGTGGCTGTGGCGACAGCGTTGATGAGCATGGTGCGCAGACCGTGCGATTCTAACTCGGCAATGGCAGCGATGGCGGTACCGCCAGGTGTCGTCACTTCGTCTCGGAGGATGGCGGGATGCTTGCCCGTTTCCTTTACCAGCTTGGCGGCTCCGTAGACCGTCTGCGTTGCCAGCCGAAAGGCGGTGGGGCGGGGGAGACCCTGCTTGACGCCCGCATCGGTGAGGGCTTCGATGAACATATACACGTACGCCGGGCCGCTCCCGGAGAGGCCAGTGACAGCGTCCATTAGATACTCTGGCGTTTCCTCGACCGTGCCGACTGCCTCGAACATGTGCCGCACGATGGCAAGGTGCTCGGGGGTGGCTGCTTTGCCAGCAGCGATAGCCGTTGCGCCCTCGTCCACAAGCATGGGCGTATTGGGCATGGTGCGAACCACCGGCAACGGTTGGTCAAAAGCTTCTTGCAACGCTGCCGTCGTGATCCCTGCCAGCACCGACACAATCAGTGCCTCCTCGGGCACATAGTCTCGGATCTCTTCGATGACACTACGCACGACTTGCGGCTTCGTCGCCAGCACCACCACCGACGCATCACGTACAGCGCTGATGTTATCCGTGCCCGTGCGAATGCCTGGGAACGCCGCGTCTAGTTGATCGAGCGCGGCTTTATTGCGGCGGGTGGCGCGGACTTGGTCCGCTGCCACATAGCCACCTTTCAGCAGCCCGCCGATGAGCGCTCGGCCAATATTTCCTGCACCGATTACAGCTATGGTCTGGTTGGAGAGCACGATGGATTCAGGTTTATCAGGTTAGCAAGTTTATCAGGTTGCAGGTTCGGTTGCAAAAGAAAACCTGTAACCTGAAGCCGAGCAACGCGAGGCAACCTGCTGACCTGTAACATCAAAGCTTGCCTTTCGTCGATGGCATGGGGCTGTGGGCTGCATCGCGGGCAACGGCCATACGCAGAGCACGCGCTACGCTTTTGAAGATTGCTTCCACCTTGTGATGCGTGTTTTCGCCATAGAGCACGCTGATATGGAGGTTGCAGCGCAGGTGTTCCGCGAAGGAAAACCAGAAATGACGCACCATCTCGGTCGAAAGATCGCCCACCTGTTCGCGGTCGAAGGGGGCGTCGAAATGAAGATAGAAACGGCCTGACAGATCAACTACGGTGCGGGCCAGCGACTCATCCATCGGCACGTAGGCGTGACCGTAGCGGGCCATGTGGGCCTTGTCGCCAAGCGCCTCTCCGAAAGCCTGCCCGAGCGTAATGCCAACATCCTCTACCGTGTGATGATCGTCGATGTGGAGATCTCCTTGGCAGCGTACGTTCAGGTCGAAGTTGCCGTGTTTGGCGAACAGGTCGAGCATGTGGTCGAGGAAGCCGACACCTGTTTTGTTGGCATACCGCCCGCTACCGTCCAGCGTCAACTGGACGGAGACGTCGGTTTCGTGGGTGGTGCGTTGCACCGAAGCGCTACGAGGATCAAAAGCCATGAGGATGGTTGCTAGTGACAATCAAAGATACAATATGCTGAAAACCAGAGTATCACGCGCTGAAAAAGGCGTGAAGCACAACGTTGCAAGCGCGACCGAACATGCATTCGGCGCGGTCGTTCCCTAGATTCTGCAATTGAGAAGCTGCTGAGGTTTTGCCACTGCGTTCATGGTAGCAGGGCGATGCCGTTCGCGTTCCCTCTCCCTTGATGCGAGAGGGTATCCGAAGGATGGGTGAGGGTGAGAGGCCTCAGCATGATCGCTAGATTTAACGAAGTCCCCCTCACTCTGTCTCTCTCCCGCCAGGGGAGAGAGGCCCCTCCCTTACCGTATTGCATCTCTCAAGAGCTGCTGAGACCATTAAGACTTTTCCGAATAATATGCCGGATACCGACTTCAAACGCATCCTCGTCACCGCCGCATTGCCATATGCGAACGGGCCGCTGCACATCGGTCACCTCGCCGGGGCGTACATTCCCCCCGATCTCTACTGTCGTTATCAGCGTCTCAAGGGCCGCGACATTGTGTTTGTCTGTGGTTCTGATGAGTACGGCGTTGCCATCGTCATGCGAGCCCTCGCCGAAGG
>DATGCC010000463.1:0-2222 GCA_035312345.1 Rhodothermales bacterium | reverse complement strand
ACCAAAGGACGTTTGCTCACTGACTGGTCCCAGATCAACTGGAAGGCCGTCGAGAGAAATGTAAAACGGTTGCAAGGGCGGATTTTCCGGGCTGTCAGAGCTGGTAAGTTTGCGAAGGTCAAAAGCCTTCAAAAGCTGCTCGCTCGTTCTTCTTCTGCCAAACTGCTGGCAATCCGAAAGGCATGCCAGCAAAGCCGTGGTAGAAATACACCGGGCATCGATGGTGTCGTTTGCGATACGCCAGAGGCTCGGTTCTCGCTGTTTGAGCAGGGATTATCCTTTAAAGGGTATCGTCCCCAACCCGTAAGCCGGATCTTCATCCCGAAGAAAACCGGTGGCAAGCGGCCACTGGGAATTCCGATGGATCGTTCATACTGTACCTCATACAGAGAGCTTAGGGATTGGGGGATACCTGAGGCCCCGCTCATCGAATATACTTCGTGATTGTCATTTTTCCGAGTTCTTCTTCCAGCGCCGCCGTGCCGGTTTACGCAGCACCTCGATCTGATCAGGTGTCAGGCGAACCCACCACGGGCCGTGCGCGCTCTCTTGCACCCCATCCAACTGACCCGAGTGACACCATGCCGAGATGGTAGACACATTCACATTCAACAAGTCGGCCGCCGCTTTGGCACTATAGCGCCCATCACCCCGTTGACCGTTTGTGCATTGCCCAGGAGCCTGCGGACAGGCAGAGGCAATCCGGTACGCGTAACGGATCCACTGGATTTTGGCCTTACTAAAGGAGCCGCCCATCCCCGGGACAAGCCCTGCCTCGTTGAGCAATTGGGCAATTTGGCCATCGGTATATGAGCAAGCCAGTTCGCGTACCCGCTCGACTACGGCCGGATCGGTCCGTTTGGCTTCGAAGATCGGTTTGGGGCGCATAAGCTCCATTTCAGTGAGTGCCTCGGTCTGCCAGCGAATCCCCAGGTGGATGCTCGTCTCTCGCCTGGTCAACGTGACGTCTTTGATTAAAAAGCGGAGCAGTTGCTTGCGTTCGACCTGCGTCGTGGTCTGTGCATGCCAGAGTTGAGGCAAGTCCTGCGCCAGCCTCAACGCCCGTTGCCGCTGTTCATCGCTCAGCAGAGAAGCGGCTGCTCGCGGTAAGCTCGCATAATCGTGTTCGAGGCGTTCGGCTTCAGCGAGTTTCTCGTTCCAATCCCGTTCGAGCGTGCGGGCGACCAGGCGATTCTCCGGATCGACCGAGCTGTAGCGCCGCCGAGCCAGGTCCACCTCATAGCGGGCACGCTCCAGGCGCAACTGCCACTGGCGCTCGACCTGACGAGCGCGAGCTTCCAGGTGCTCCAACGCCGCCATCGACACTTCGAGTTGGGCCGGCTGCATCGCTTCCAAAAACACCTCGGCCACGGCCGTATCGAGATGATCCCCTCGGAGCGACTGGCAGGTTTTGCTTGCCAGTTGGGTGTGGGCCTCATTGCACTCGTAATAAACCGTGGCGCGCTCCCCCATATAGCGCACGGACATCCGGCGTCCGCAGCGCCCACACAGCACGATGCCCTGCAAGAGCGCCGCTCCTTCTCGGATGGCTCCCCGGCGCTCTTCTGCTCGAAAGGTCCGATTGTCGTCGAGTTGTTGCTGGTTGTGCAGGAACTGGGCCCAACTGATGTAGCCGGGGTAGACCTCTTGCAACACGATGGGCCAGTGCTCGGGCTTCACCTGCCGGGTGCGCCCCTTGATCCGAGGTGCTTCCCCCGGCAGCAACTGGGTCCGGGTCTTGGTGCGGCCGTAGACATAAGCTCCTGCGTAGGCCGGATTGTGTAGCATCGCCAAGACGCGCCCGCTGCGCAAGCGTTGCCATTGGAGTTCTCCGTTACGCACACCTCCCCAGAACCGGGTCGGAAAAAGCAGTTGGTGTTCTGTGAAGTGCTTTACCACAGCCAGGGCCGAGCCGTAGTGCTCGAAGAGATCGAAGACCAACGCGACGGCAGCCTGTACCTGCTCGTCCGGATCGCGGACGACTCGTCCAGCCGCGTCATAGACCAACCCAGCCGGTAGGCGAAAGCGCAACTGGCCCTTTTGGGCTTTCTCCAGTTTGCCGCCCAGTAGTCGCTGGCGCAGCCAGTGCAACTCGGCTTCACTCATCGTGCCCAGAAAGCCTAACAACAGGCGGTCGCCATAGAGGCCTGGATCATAGACGCCCTCTTCATCGATGACCAATGTACTGGTGAGGGCACAGATCTCCAGCAACCGGTACCAGT